>JAAOII010000137.1 GCA_015163845.1 Candidatus Portiera sp. | reverse complement strand
GCTTCATATTCACCAAGGCGGTCATAGATTATGCCACGATTGGCGTAATAACCACCTTCTTGAGGATTCTCTTTTATTAGAGCATCATATACCTCTAATGCTTCATAATGTTTCCCTAACAAAGACAATGCATCCGCCTTACCTCGGAGAGAACCTTCGGCATCTGGAACTGCTTTTAAAGCCAAGTTGAAGTGCTCTAATGCATTCTCATAAAAGCCGTCTTTGAAATCGCGGCTAGCACGATCATATTCAGACATATATGGGTCTTGGACTCTTAGCCAAACGCTGTTGTAGAAGTATACCAAAAGCGAGCTAATGATTAAAGCAACCGCAGTATATTTTAGAATGCGGTAAACGCTATCGTTGTTATTCATCAACTAAGGACATAGGAATTATAGATTGCTGAAAAGATCACCAATAATATTATGGTGACGAAATGAGCACGACGTTTCTGACCTAGTTGTTCTTTATCATTTAGGTCTTTTTTGAGTTTCTTCTGCATTCGTCTGACGCTCATAATATAAATCATTTTGTGCACGGGATAATATAACATTGCAAAAAGCACCGCACTAGTTAACAGGAAATACCAATTCATAATAGTATTTTAATACAAAAATGGCGAGGTAAGTGCCTCGCCATTCATCAAATTTAATTGATTTTGATAATGTGGGTTTATAGTTTATCTAGATTGCCTTTAGCAGTGGAAAATTCCATCTTATAAGCCAAGAACCACATCATTCCAACACCAATTGCCCACCAGAGTATCTGCCACGCCCAAATTGAAGGCATGCCAAACATCCAAGTGCTATTATCATTGGGGTTACCAAAAATGGTATTACCGATGATAGCTCCTGGTCCTACACCAAATAAGAACCAACCTATGGTCACAACCCAAGCGATTGGAACTAGTTTTTTCTTATCTGTTGGTAAGGAAACATGTTGAGCCAAGAAGTTGTGAAACTTCATCTTATGTTCTGTATCTTCTCTATTTTGCGTAAAGGAAGATATTAACATTGCAACAGGTAGGTTGAAGAGCATGCCCCAGAAAGCTGAGTGCATGGTCAAAGGCCATCTGCCCCAGGCCTCAATACCAAACCAAGAAACGCCAATACTTTCAGTCAGCATAACAGCAATCAAGCCACATACTAGACCAACATTAACACCTAAGCGGGTCAGCCAAGGAAAGAAGCAAATTGCTAGCAAAGCCGTCCACATTTGGAAACCAAATGCAACCGCCAAGCCACCTAACAGAACTAAAGCATCTGTTGAGTAGATAGCAACAACCAATGCCAAGCCAACTATAATCAGAACGCCGATACGCGCCCAGAGTTTTTGTTGAGTATCTGACATCTTAGGGTTGATGAAACGCAACAGGACATCACGGGTTAGCATGGTGCCAGCAGTTGACATATAGCCAGCTCCTGTCGACTGCATAGCCGCCAAAGCACATACTGCTAATAGACCAACCAACCATGGAGCACTCTCGCCCACTGATTGGATTAAGCGTGGGACCAACTGACCTTGAGCACCAGGGGTTTTCAAGATGTCTTGTCCACCAAGCGCCTGTCCAAGTATGTTGTTCACAGCATCTGGATGTGCTTGACTAAATGCAAGATCAGCACCTAAGAAGTGACCACCAAGCCCTTGCATGGCAGTGAACACCATCAAGATGAAACCTATGCCGAAAGCAGAAGCCCATACCTGTTGCGGAGCAAAAGGTGCAGGACTCTTGTTTGCAAATGCCCACATAGAGAAAGCCGGTGAGGACTGTATTCCCATAAGTGCGAACATATAGGTGAGGTTCATCATACCAGTCCAAGCACCACCTTGAGCTTTCGCTCCGGCGTCTACAAACTGGATGACTCCTGGAATTGCTATGTAATGGCTAAAGCCATCTGGGGTTCTTACTTGATCAAGTTGTGACAACAAGAATATATTCTCGTTGAGTTGTCCAAAACCACCAACAGCACTAACAGATACTACACCTATGATAACGATACCTAAAGCAAGCAATACTGCCTGTAGAGTATCTACATAAGCAACTGCACGTAGACCACCAGAAGCAACATAAATAATAACGACAGCTGATAGCATCATCATACCTGCGTTAATACCTAATGCCTCGTCGGTTAAGACGTGGAATAAAAAGCCCGATGCCCTAAGTTGTATGCCTAGGTAGGGGACTGAGAATATTAATGCCACAATAACTACCAGAATGCGAATTAAATTTGAACGGAAATAATCGCCGAACATTTCGCCTGGAGTTACATATCCAAACTTCCTACCCAAGAACCATTGCCTCTTAAGGAACAATAGTCCTGTGAAAGGGATGGTTATCGCATAGAAAGATGCGTAAGCATATTGAAAGCCACTCGTATATAAAAGACCTGGATGACCGACGAAGGTCCAACCAGAAAACGAAGTGGCGGTTGCCGCAAGCACAAACACCCATAGGGGGATGGTGCGTCCGGCGAGCATATAGTCACTAGCACTACTTGCTACCCGCATGCCTCTATATCCCCAATAGATACAATAGGCCCAGTAGAGAGCGACAAACACCCATAGCCAAATTACTGAAGAACTCATATTTTCTCCTCATTGTTATGATATGATTAAAAATAGTTAGCTAATTAAAGAAGTGCTTGACTTGCTGGCTACTATTTAGTTGTAGCAAAGAAACCAAGCGATTATATAATTCCTAACCTTACTTGATTTATTATAAGGTGTTTAAAATAGTATATTCACCAATTCTTACAATTAAATAAAAATGTATTATAATTTGTATTTTATAGATTTTTTGTAGTAAGATTAAACACCCAGCTACAAAACCCAATCCTGGAATATCCTATAATAAAATTATGAAACCAATAACTACTCTTGCTTTTGACATATATGGGACTCTCATTGATGTCATGGGAGTGGTGAAAGTTTTAGAAAAACACTATGGTGAGAATGCCAGAGTATTCTCGCAGCAGTGGCGTGATAAGCAATTAGAGTATTCTTTTCGTCGTGCATTAATGCAGGATTATGCACCATTTTCTGTGTGCACTCGTCAGGCGTTGGACTATATGGATAACTTAAGTTATGCGGCTGGGATGAAAGATTCGCCTTTGACGCCATCAGACAAAGAAGAGCTAATGACTGCCTATAGCCAGCTACCGATCTATGCTGAGGTTAAAGATGCCCTGATTAAAGTAAAGGAAATGGGATATAACTTATGGGCCTTCTCCAATGGTGAGGAGCAGCAGGTAAGATCACTGCTTGAGAATGCTGGCATATTAGATTTATTCAAAGGAGTTGTAAGCGTTGATGCTATTGGCAGTTTCAAGCCAGATCCAGTTGTATATAAGTATTTTCTACAACATACTGGAGCAGAGTCGCAAGAATGCTTGCTAATATCTTGCAACCCGTTTGATATTTTGGGAGCGGCGAAGAGCGACTGGGATACTCTATGGTTGCGGAGGAACTCAACGGATGTATTTGATGCTTGGGGGGATGAAGCAACTGGCGGACCTTTGCAGACCCTGGAATGCTTGAAGGACTTACCCTTCTGGTTAAATAAAGAGTAGGTATCTCTCTAAATATTGTTTTATAACTCCTGACTTTTAGGAGGAGGGATGGGGTGCGGATAGCCCATGGATTTTAATGCTTCGCTTATTTCGTCTAAGATTGCTGGGTCGTCAATGGTTGGCGGCATATTCCACTCCTCCCCATTAGCTATTTTTGCCATAGTACCACGTAGAATTTTACCTGAGCGGGTCTTAGGTAAACGAGGAACGCAAGCAACTAGTTTGAAAGCTGCAACTGGTCCAATCTTTTCTCGCATCAAGTTGATGAGTTCTGGGCAAATATCTTTGGCGGATAATTTAGCGTCATTATTCATTACTACTAATCCCAGCGGAACTTCTCCTTTCAGTTCGTCATTAATGCCAAACACAGCTGCCTCAGCAATATCTTTATGACTCGTAAGCACTTCTTCCATGGCACCAGTAGATAGACGATGTCCTGCCACATTAATAACATCATCTGTGCGGCTCATAACAAATATATAACCATCCTCGTCTTTATAACCTGCATCTCCTGTGACATAATAACCAGGGAGTTTAGTCATAGGGATTAGATACTTTTCATCGTTTCTCCACAGAGTGGGGAAAGTCCCCGGCGGGAGAGGTAGCTTAATAACTATGTTGCCAAACTCATTAACATCTTTTTCTTGTCCTTGGGCATCCACAATTTTTACGTCATAACCAACTATGGGCACTCCGGCAGAGCCGATTTTAATCTCCATTGCATTTGGAACTTTCTCAATGCCCATGGGTAATCCAGTGATTGCCCAGCCGGTCTCGGTCTGCCACCAATGATCAATTACTGGCACCTTGAGGTGTGATTGTGACCAACTGACAGTATCAGGGTCGCATCTTTCACCAGCTAAAAACAGGGATTCTAGATTACTAATATCATAATTCTTAACTATTTTGCCCTCGGGATCTTCACGTTTAATTGCACGAATTGCTGTAGGGGCAGTGAACATAATTTTCACTTTGTGTTCTTGGACTACTCGCCAGAAAGCTCCAGCATCAGGAGTCCCAACTGGCTTGCCTTCATAAATTACAGTGGCACAACCGCAAAGAAGCGGGGCATATATTATGTAGGAGTGCCCGACTATCCAGCCAACATCAGAGGCGGCCCAGTAGACATCGCCTGCTTGTGCATCATAGAGATTCTCCATGGTCCAATTTAGAGCAACCGCATAGCCGCCTATGTCATGAACCACGCCCTTGGGATGTCCAGTGGTGCCAGATGTGTATAAGATAAAGAGTTCGTCTGTGGCTAAGGTTTCTGCACAAGCGACAGGATTATTAATTGCTTTTTGTTCTTCCCAATTAAAGTCGCGTCCTTCTTGCAGGTCTGCCAAGCATTGCGGTCTTTGATAAATTATGCACTTTTCTGGTTTGTGTGAACTCAATTCTATCGCCTTGTCTAATAATGGCTTGTATTCTACTATGCGATTCGGTTCAATTCCGCAACTGGCTGAGAGAACTAATTTTGCTTCGGAGTCCTGAATCCTAACTGCTAGTTGATCAGCAGCAAAACCGCCAAAGACCACTGAATGTATGACGCCAATCCGAGCACAAGCTAACATAGCAATTAGTGCTTGAGGAATCATCGGCATATAGATTACCACGCGGTCTCCTTTGACTAGCCCATGGCTGATTAATACTCCAGCTACCAAAGCAACTTCATCGCGTAACTGCTTGTAGCTATAGGTTTGTTTAGTGTTGGTTACAGGACTATCATAGATAATGGCTGGGTTATCGCCACGTCCTTCATCCACATGGCGATCAATGGCATTGTCGCACATGTTAATTTTGCCTCCACTAAACCATTTATAGAATGGCTTATTACTCGCATCTAAAGTATGCTCAAACGGCTTTTGCCAGCGTAGTTTGTTGGCAGCGTCAGCCCAAAAATCATCTGGGGAGTTTAACGATGCTCTATATATGTCTTTGTACTTCATCATTCATTTCATCATTTAGTTCATCATTTAGTTCATCATTCATTTCATTATTCATTTCATTATCTATCCCATTATTTTTGCAGATTTATTAGCACTTTTCCTTTTACTTCTCCTTTGAGGAGTTTGTCACAATATTCTGGGACCTGTTCCAGAGAAATTTCTGTCATCCAATCACCTAATCCTGCTGCATCTACTTTGAAGCTGGATGATAATTCTTGCCAGACCTCTTCTCTGCCTCCTGCTGGGTAATAAACACTATCAATTCCTGCCAAAGTAATGCCACGCAGGATGAATGGCATAACCGTGGTGCTGAGCCCAGCCCCGCTCGCCAATCCACAAGCAGCCACTAGACCACCGTATTTTGTTTCAGCGAGGATTCTACCTAAAATCTTACCGCCAACAGTGTCAACTGCTGCGGCCCATTTTTGTTCTTCAAGCGGTTTGTTTTCTGCCGCCATTTCATCGCGCATTATGCATTTGCTAGCACCCAACGACTTGGCGAGAGGGGCTCCTTGTTCAGAACTAACTGCCACAACTTCATAGCCCTTGGCAGATAAAATCTTCACTGCTATGCCGCCAACTCCGCCACTTGCACCTGATACTAATATAGGACCAGCATCTGGTTGAATGCCCTTGTCGGTAATGGCTTTCACACACAACATTGCGGTGAAACCAGCAGTGCCTAAAATCATGGCAGTGGATGCCTCCATTCCAGAAGGAAGATGTAACCCATAGGTGGATTTCAAGCGCATTTGGGTGGTGTGTCCGCCATTGTGTTTTTCACCCAAGCCCCAACCAGTTGCTAGAAGCTTGTCGCCAACTTTAAATTTAGGGTTGTCCGATGAAATCACTTCACCACATGCATCTATGCCAGGGACTAAGGGGAAAGAACGGATGATGGGTGCTTTGCCAGTTACTGCTAAAGCATCTTTGTAATTGATCGCAGAATGTGAGACCTTGATTTCCAAATCGCCATTTTGCGAGTCGGGCTTATCAAAATTTTGGACTTCGGCAAGTGTCTTGCCCGCGGAGTCCTGTGTGAGTAGTAAACGTTTGTTCATAATATTTATATGGGGTTAATTTAAAATTCCTTATCAGTGTTAATTATTCTATCACTATGTGCTTATTTTATCGTGAAAATCTTATTAACTATATATGGAAGAGTGGAGAGGTGAAAGTTAGAAGAGAGCAAGGCGATTAGTGGTTAAATTTAACATTAATTTATCTCACATTCAGCTTAAGTATTGTATCCTTAACCAATTAAGTGCTATATTAGTTGTATGATTTCAACTAATTCACATTAACTTAAGAGAAGAGTATTATCATGGCATGGGAACTTATTTTGGGACTGGTAATATTTGCCTTTGCTTCGTCAATAACTCCCGGTCCCAATAATATTATGTTGCTCACTTCGGGAGTTAACTATGGTTTTGCCCGCACCATCCCACACATCTTTGGGGTGTCTTTAGGTTTATTCTTTATGACTAGTTGCTTAGGTTTGGGCTTGGGGCAACTACTCAAGCTATATCCATTTCTCTTAACCTATCTAAAAGTATTTGCTTTTATCTATTTGATCTATTTGAGTTGGCGTATTGCCTTCAGCAAGACGATTAGTTCTGGACCTAACTCCACTGGTAAGCCCATGAGTTTCATAGAGGCCTGCCTATTTCAATGGATCAATCCTAAAGCAGTGATAATGGCAATAACTGCGCTTTCTTTGTATGTTGATCCGCAAAACCCTTTGTTTTCTTTATTGTTGGTTGGGATAATATTCACTTTGGTCAATTTGCCGAGTATCAGTGTGTGGGTTGTCTTTGGTGTGTCCTTGAGGAATTTCTTGTCCGACCCTAAGAGGTTAAGAATATTCAACTTCAGCATGGGCGGCTTGCTCCTCCTGTCAATCATCCCGATAATATTTACCTAAACTTTAATAATATGGGGTCAATCCTAAGCTATATAGCCCTAGCCCTATAGTTGGCTTAGACCTGTTGTTATGAAATTTGAATAGAAAATGTGTATAATTAAGGTGTGAGTTGGTTTAATAAGATTGTCTCAGGTATATCGGGGACCGAGGTAACAAAGAAAGAAGTGCCAGAGGGCTTATGGAGTCGCTGTACTTCTTGTGGTGCTGTTTTATACAAGCCAGAACTTTCCAAAAACCTGAATGTATGTATGAAGTGCGAGTTCCATATGCCTTTCGGTGCTCGTGTGCGGTTGGAGAGTTTCTTGGACAAAGAAGGAATTCAAGAAATAGGTGCCGATGAAACTCCTAAAGATTCTCTTAAGTTCAAAGATAGTAAAAAGTATAAAGACCGTCTGGCTAGCGCCACTAGCAAGTCCGGCGAGAATGATGCTTTGATTGTTATGCAAGGTGCGCTTAATTCAATACCTATAACTGCTGCTGCTTTTGAGTTTTCATTCATTGGCGGATCCATGGGGGCAACAGTAGGGAACAAATTTGTTATGGGCGCAGAAAAAGCCATTGAGAAACGCACACCTTATATTTGTTTTACTGCTAGTGGTGGAGCGAGAATGCAAGAGGGCTTGGTATCTTTATTTCAGATGGGCAAGACCAGCATGGCAATTGCTAAATTAGGCGAAGAGAAACTACCTTATATAGTAGTCCTCACCAATCCTACTTATGGCGGAGTCACTGCGAGTTTAGCAATGTTGGGTGATATTAATATTGGCGAGCCCAAGGCGGACATAGGATTTGCTGGCAAACGCGTTATCAAGGATACAGTTAAGAAAGATCTACCAGCTGGTTTTCAGACCAGTGAGTTTTTACTGGAACATGGGGCTTTAGACATGATTGTCTCAAGACATCAACTGCGGGAGAAAATTAGTGGCATACTAAGTATTCTCCAAGCTGCTTGATTTGATTTAGATCTGGCAATCATTCTTTTTAGCTGACCTTTAGCCCTTTAGCTGCCAAGAACCTCTAACACCATTTTCTAGCTGTATTCGGCAAACGATAAGAACTTTATCAGGCGTATTTTGCCTGCAACTATACTAAAAATATTCTAGAGATATTCTATAAATATTCTATAACCCTATTAGTTAGATAATGATTACTTCGAACCCTGAGGAATATTTAAATCAGCTAGTTGCTGAAAATGCTTTAGAGGAGATCAAACTCGGCTTAGACAGAGTGGCAGATGTCTGGCATAAACTTAACCTAAACTCTAGACCTTTCATTTATATAGTAGGTGGAACTAATGGCAAAGGCACTTGTTGTGCTTTGTTAGAAAGAGGATTGCGTTGCCAAGGACTTAGCACTGGATTAATCTGTTCGCCACATCTCTTATCTTTTAACGAACGTGTATGCATCAATGGTGAGGCAGCAAGTGATGAGGAGTGGATAGTGGCATTAAATTTCATAAAAGCTATTAAGGGGGCAACACCTCTCACTTATTTTGAATATTGCACCTTGGTAGCATTTGTAATCTTTGCCAAGCATGAGGTGGATGTGTGGATATTGGAAGTGGGACTTGGCGGACGTTTGGATGCGGTCAATATAATAGACGCGGACTGTGCCTTGCTGACATCTATCGGCTTGGACCATACAGAGATATTGGGAGACACACGCGAGAAGATCGCTTATGAGAAGATCGCCATAGCCAGACCTGATAAATATTTGGTGGTAGGAGAAACTCAACTTCCGCAAAACTTTAGCCAGTTAGCCAAAGATGTCGGTGCTAATACCCTATTGATTAATCGTGACTTTGGTTTGAAAAATGGAACAATTACTGATAAATCTCTGAATATAGAAGGGGATACTTTTTATGCACACAAACCCACTGGGACTGATAGATATATAAACCTCTCTGACTATGAACAGCCAATGCTTACTTCTAATTTGGCAACAGCTTGGCAAGCACTCAACGTTTATGAGTCGCCTAACAAGTTTGCTGATGATGCAACTACAGATTTAATATCCATGACTTGGCAAGAGTTTACTTTGGCTGGTCGTTGGCAGAAGTTGGCTATTGGCAAAAATAAATGCTTGATAATGGATAGTGGGCATAATCCTGCCGCTGCCGAGGTCTTGGCAAGGATGTTGGAACAAGAAATTACTAGTGGAAAGGGTTCAATAGCATCATCTAAAAAAGTCACAGCAATATTCTCTATGTTGAGTAACAAGGATTGGTTGGGCTTTATGCAGCCCTTGTTACCTTTTGTGGATGTTTGGCATATTTTCCCATTAGAGACAACTAAAGGTTTAGGCCTAGAGGAAATGCGCCAGAG
>JAAOII010000136.1 GCA_015163845.1 Candidatus Portiera sp. | reverse complement strand
GGAGCAGTTGGATGTAGTTACTGGCAAAGTATTCTCCAGCTTAACCGATTGGCAGATTGTCCAAATAGCTAGACATCCAT
This sequence comes from Candidatus Portiera sp., assembly GCA_015163845.1. Lineage (GTDB taxonomy): Bacteria > Pseudomonadota > Gammaproteobacteria > CBDBNL01 > JAAOII01 > JAAOII01. Next base: position 5,897 of record JAAOII010000136.1, on the reverse strand, counting down.
CAAGACCTTATTTCTTGGACTATCTAAAAAACCTATTCTCCGATCAAGACGAATTACATGGCGACCGCCAATATGCAGATGATTGTGCCTTAATGGGTTTTCTGGCACGTATTGATGGTAAACCCGTGATGGTTTTAGGACAAGAGAAGGGTCGCGAAGTCACTGGCAAAGTTAAGCACAATTTTGGCATGCCCAAGCCCGAGGGTTATCGCAAAGCATTGCGTCTGATGCAATTAGCAGAGAAATTTAATCTCCCCATAATTACTTTTATTGACACTCCTGGCGCTTATCCTGGCATAGGTGCTGAAGAGAGAGGCCAGAGCGAGGCAATAGCCCGTAATCTAATGGTCATGTCGCGCTTAAAAGTTCCCATAATTAGTATTGTAATTGGTGAAGGCGGATCTGGAGGGGCTCTTGCTGTGGGGGTCTGTGATAAATTATTGATGTTACAACATTCAGTATATTCTGTCATTTCTCCTGAGGGTTGTGCCTCTATCTTATGGCGTGATGCCAAATATGCCAATGTCGCAGCCCAAGCCATGGCAATGACTGCACCTAAACTTAAACAAAATGGTTTAGTTGACGAGATTATTCAAGAGCCACAAGGAGGAGCTCATCGCAAACCTAACGATGTTTATCCTCAAGTCAAACAAAGAGTTCTTGCATCATTGAAAGAGTTTGACAACCGCGAAGCAACGTCCATTGTCAACTCAAGATATGACAAATGGATGAAGTTTGGCAATGTCTAAAAACTGAAGTCCACAATACCTCTCAATCCAATATCAGGAAAAATAATTGTCCTGTTCGGCCCCACCGCAACAGGTAAGAGTGCTGTTACTTTAGAACTAGTCAAGCAGCTAGATATTGAAATAGTAAGTGCAGATGCTGTTCAAGTATATCAGCGGTTGGATATTGGTTCAGCCAAGCCAGGTCAAAAAACCCTAAGTAGCATAAAACATCATCTTATTGATATTTGTCCGCCTAATGATATTTACTCAGCAGGGCGTTACATTGAAGATGCAATCAAAATTGTCAAAGACATCTTGTCACGCAAGAAAATACCCTTGATCGTAGGCGGGACAATGTTTTATATCAAAGCATTATTAGATGGTATGAATAAGTTACCACCAGCAGACCCATCACTTAGAAGCTCTTATGTTAGCAAATATGCGGATTTAGCAGAAGAAGAAAGATCCATTGCCTTGCATAAAGAATTACAACAACTAGATGAAAAAACTGCAGCTAGGACCAGTCCGTCTGATATACATAGAGTCATAAGGGCTCTAGAATTAATAGAACGAAGTGGTACAACTTTAGACGAGTTGTTTGCTGCTAAAGAGAATAATAGAATACAAGGACTCAGGGACTTGGCAAAGGATAATGCTTGGCAGATAATAGAGTTCGCACTTAACTATGAAGACCGTGCTATTCTAAGACAAAAAATTGCTGAACGTTTTCATCAATTCATTGCAAATGGTCTCATTGAAGAGGTGAAGCAACTACGCATTGATTACCCCGACTTGGACTTAAACTTTCCATCAATTCGTGCCATTGGTTATAGGCAGCTTTGGGAATATCTATTAGAATTGGATGCTAGTGGGATAGATGAGAATAGCAAAGAAGGTATAATCTTGCGTGATGCCATGATAGAAAAGGCAATCACAGCTACTCGCCAGTTCGCCAAAAGACAAGTGACTTGGTTGCGTAGTTGGGGTGGCGAGGAAGGCAATGAAGGCACGAGAGTTACACAAGATATTAAAGAAGATATTAAAGAACACAAATCATATGTATCCTTAGATGCGTCCTTGGCAGCATCATTGAATGCTGATATCCTTATCAAGCAAGTGCTTGAACTGAACAATAGCTAGAGCTAAAACTACTCAACTAACTTTTATTAGCCGAGCTTAGCTTGCTCCAGCAGATCCAAAATATAATGTGTCTGTCCGCCTGCGGAAGTATCAAGTATATTGGGAGATATATTATGTAAGCATTAAAACTTCTATTAGCTTAGCTTGCTCCAGCAGATCACATGTCTGGCCGCATTCATGTTTGGCACTCGGACTTTGGAGAATTTTTCTACCTTCCACTTATTAGTATTTCTAGGTGTCCCGCTATATTTACCATGCATATCTAAAACCACTCCGCCATTTTTTATTAATGGATGACAATAATCTAACATCCCATCACTGCCAAACACTGAACGTCCTGTAGCTAAATCAAATGTTTTGGGGAGTTCGCTACCGAAAGCTATCTTCTTAATATTTGCCCGTAGATCCTGTATATTTAGTTTCTCGTTCTTGTCATCACCCCTCAATCCCATGAGGAAATCATTCAGTTGTTCAGCACTAGCATTGACGATTTTTAGATTGTCTAAGCCCAATTCCATTTTCACCCGCAACAAGAAACCACATTTTTTGGTATTCTTCTCCACCAAATACCAGTTGGTAGATCCCATAGCAATAGCCAAAGGTATACCCGGCAAGCCAGCTCCACTACCTATGTCAACGCAGTTTTTAATTTTGTCGGTAAGAGGTATAAATTGGTAGACACTCAATGAATCCAAAAGATGTCGGGCAACCCATCTATCCGGGGCAACTGCTGTCAGGTTGAATAATTTATGCCACCTATACAAGAGATCCAAGTATCCTGTGAACAAAGACAACTGCTCGGCATTGAGCTCAACTCCTAATTTTGCTGCTCCCTTTTCTAGTTGTTGAACGACTCCATTATCTTGTGTAAACATCACCATAATTTTACACCACTAACAGGGTTAAATTACTATACTTAATATGTTCATAGGTATATAATAGAGTATCAACATATAATTACATTTACGATGACAAATACAAGTAACATATTAACTAGAGAAGAGCAAGATGAAATAGATAGTATTTCACAGACGTTTTATATGAAGCCGCCAATTGATCTGACAAACAAATTTATAGCCACCAAAGGTAGAAGTTCCCCTGATACAATATTAGAATCGCTTAACCATATTGAAAGTTTTATGCGAGAGTCCCAAGATTCTGTTAACCAGATACAAGAAGAACGTAAAAAAAGAGGAGAAATTAAGGATATCTCTCAATCTGGTAAAGCAATAGTTGGATCCATGTTTGCTCAATTACTCCATTATTTATTGCTCAAAAATAAAGAAGTAGGTAATATACCTGCCCATATTCTTGTAACTAGAAGCAAAGCTCAAGCTGAAAGAATGTTTGAAGAAGATTTCAAAGTATACATAGGTGGTGAGAAACAAACTCCAGATTGCGACATGATAATATACAACAAGAATACTAAAAAGTTTATAATACTTTCATTAAAAACATCATTGAGGGAAAGAGCTGGACAGACGTTCAAGTGGAAGCTTCTTTGGGAAATAGCTAACTCATCAAATACAAAACTAAAGGATAAGTTTGATATTAAATATAAGGGCAAAGTTACACCAAATATTTGTTTTGTAACTGCTGATTTCTATCATGAGATTGATAGTTCTCAGCATCGTGGTATGTTTAAATTCTTTGATGGTTCGTTCATCGCCAAACCAAATGTGGAGCATGATTTGGTAATGAGCTTATCTGATCTACCTGCTTATATAAAGAAGAGTTTATGTCGTTAAAATATATTGTTTCAGATGTAAAAGATTATGACTTCATGGGCGAGTCCTATGGTAAGGAGATGTGTCCGAACATCCATAGATATCCAGCCACGATGATTCCTCAGATAGGGGTTAAGATATTAAGAGAGTTAGATATTACTAAAGGTAGTTTGCTGGACCCATATTGTGGTTCGGGCTCTTCATTTGCCAGCGGTCTTCATTGTGGATTAAATGAATTCACTGGATTTGACTTAAACCCATTGGCTGTGTTAATAAGCAAAGTAAGGTTTACTCGTATAACGCCCAATAAAATAGAGACAACCAATAAGACAATAAAAGAAAGTATATATCGTAAAATTGCCAAGGTAATTGATCATAAGATAATAGATGAAAAGCAATTTAGTAATTTTTATTATTGGTTTAGTCCAGAAATTGCCTACAAGCTTCAGTTAATAAAGAATATTGTCAAAAAGATAAATGATAAATCTTTACAGGATTTTTGTATGATAGCGCTATCTTCAACTATACGTGACTGCTCATATACACGAAATAATGAATTTAAGCTATATAGGATGAAAGAGGGAGCAGTACTAGCTTTCAATCCGGATGTGATAGGAGTGTTTTTGCAAAACCTGCAAAACGTCACGAAAACTTATAAGGAACACTATCATACTCTGCTTAACGGAGTAAATCTTAATCTATATCATGAGGATTTTAATAATAAAAACAAGAAATATGATGTTGTCCTGACTAGCCCTCCGTATGGGGATAGCAGAACTACTGTAGCTTATGGTCAATTCTCTATGTTTTCTAATAGCTGGATTTGTGGATTGCAGAATGCACGGGCATTAGACGGAAATCTTATGGGAGGTAAGCGACAAGATAGGAATGAAGTTAATGGTCTCATGTCAAAATATATTGAAGAAGTTGGCGACATTGATAAGAAGCGTGCTGAAGAAGTTGAATCTTTCTACATGGACTTATCCGCTTCCATTAACAAAGTCGCTAAGGTTATAAAAAATAATGGTTACAGTATTTATGTTGTGGGCAATAGAACTGTTAAAGGTATCAACTTACCTACTGACCAGTTTATTGCCGAGCAGTTTGAGGATAATGGGTTAAAACATATAGCAACTTATACAAGAACTATAAGCAATAAGAGAATGCCTAAACTTAATTCTCCAACTAATCAACCAGGTAAGAAAATGTCTACTATGAACAAAGAGTTCATAATCATTTGCCGCAAACTTAAGAAGTAATCAGCAAAGCGGGCAACCAGAATATAATTTAGGAATTAGTTTGCAGGCCTAGATAAGCGCTCAGGTTTTTTAGGAAGAGGGTGTTCTCCTCTGGTTTGCCTATAGATACTCGCAGACAATTTTGCATCAGGTGATGATAGCCATCAAAGTCCTTGACTAATACCTTATGCTGTTGCAAATACTTAAAACACTCTGCCGAACTACCACCAAGCAGACGTAAGAGTATGAAGTTAGTGCTGCTGGGGAATATTTGAATTCCGTCCAACTTCTCAAGTTCTGAGATTAATTCATCGCGGTTGGTAATTATATTGTCAGCATGTTTCCTGAAACAATCTAAATTGTCTGCCATGACTTCTATGCTGGCACAAGTCAGAGAATTAATATTATAGGGCAGGCGTAATTTGCTGAGCTCGTGAATTATTTCACCACCAGTCGCAGCAAAGCCAAACCTCAAACCAGCCAACCCAATTTTAGACAAAGTATATAAGTTTATAACATTGGCTTGCTTGGTATAATCTCCCGATACATCCAATTCTTTAAGGAAGAACTCATAAGCACGATCCACTACTACCAAACCACTATCGCTGAGTAGTTCTGCGGCAAGCTTAACTGCCTCATTGGAGAACAGATTACCAGTGGGGTTGTTGGGTTGTGCCAAAAATACCAGTTGTGGTTTATGTTCTTTAATGGCTTGAGCAAACTTGTTTAGGTCCAAAGTGAAATCATTTTCTAAATCCACTTCTATGAACTCACCACCCAGTGCCTTAGTCAGATGTCCATACATGCTAAAACTAGGACTGGGGCTAAGAACCTTGCCACCGCGGGCAGTTCCACATAAAAGCATCAGCAACATTATGATCTCATCCGAACCATTGCCAGGAATAAAGCCCATTCCTTCAGGTAGGTTCAAGAACTTATATAGCTTGTTTATGGCGACTTGACTCAACTGGGGTGGATAACGATTTGCCTCAGTATGCTTAATAGTATCTAACCATTTTTGTTGCAGAGAATCTGGTAAATCTTGGAAAGTGTAAGGTGCTTCC
>JAAOII010000007.1 GCA_015163845.1 Candidatus Portiera sp. | reverse complement strand
CCTGTGGAACCAAATACAAACCCGACTCTGACTCAGGAGCATTCTTTATAAGCGACTCCCTTTGATTATCTTCTGTAACACTATCCGTGCGTAAGAACTGACTAGCATCATGAGGATTAGTCAAGGGCTCCACTCCTTTTGTATCTGTAAGCTTAAGCTCTTCCAATAACCCCAGAATATTGGTTAGGTCCTGCTTGAACTCCGCAGACGACTCCTCGCCTATATGTAAGCGAGACAAAGTCATCAACTCCGCTAGTTTCTCTTGATCAATTGCCATAGGTGTATTATATAAGTATTATTATATAAGATGTCTTATATAAGTATTATTATATAAGATAGGGGGCGCCCGCTGCAGAGTTCAGGAACTGGAAATTCTTCCATATCTCTAAACTTTCTGGAGATTCTTATTTTTTTATAACAACCACATTAAAGGACTTTAGGAAACAACTCTCTTATTAGAGGCCTCTTTATTTGCCTTAAGCTCTCTCTTAAGTTTTCTTGCTGCCACCTTCTCAGCTGCTATCCGTGCCTCGCACTCTTTTAGCCATTTTTTATCTGTGATTTGTTTTCTGATGGTCTTTCTTGCCAGCAATCTATGTCTTTTCCTTAACTCGGCTCTAGAACCATACTTTGCCTCAAGTTTTCTTGCTGCTTCCTCTATCTTAGGATTAGGGGGAGGTATCTCAGCATATTTCATACCAGGAACTCTGGGTTTTGCCCTAATCGCTTCACCAAGCTTATGAATATCATAGTCATGCTCCGCCAAGAGCTTAAGACGTATCTGACGACACTCCTCAACTATTGGAGATTTTTCTATCTCTTGTATCTTCAGCCATTGTTCTTCTGTATAGGTTGGTGCTTCATATTCTTTAGGTCCTGGATCCTCTTTAGCTTTCTTGGCAGCGGCTAACTTTTTAGCTTCTATTTTCGCCCTTACCTTTCTCGCTACCCTTGCCCTATCCTGCTCACTGGGTACCTCTGCATATTTCATTCCAGGAACTCTTGGCATAGCCCTAATTGCTTCAAAATACTTATGAATATCATAGTCGTATTTGGCACAAATCTCTTCGCTGATCTTCTGGCACTTTTGAAATATTGGAGAGGATTCTATCTCCTGTATCTTCAGCCATTGTTCTTCTGTAAAGGTTGGTTCTTGATACTCTTTACGCTCTTTAACATTCATATTATAGGATATTTCTCCATAATTTGAACTCTTATCTTGGACATGATAAGGGGCAGATTTAGAGCTAGTTGATTTTGAATCATTAGCTCTAAACTCATCTGGAGTGCATAATTTAGGTGCCTCGTAACTAATTTTATCAGCTGCAATTTCAAGCTCTTCTTGCTTCTTAGGATTAGACAAATCTTTCATATTATAGCTCACTATATAATCAATATCATAGAAACATCCAGTTGCAGCAATTAGAGCATCTTTGAAAGATTTTTCCTTAAAAATATTCTCATCAACCAAGTCATCAGCAAATTTTTCAATTTCTGGGGTGCTTGGAAGTATAATAATTCCTTTAACTACATCTTGACATCTTTTAGCATCATCCCCTCCTCCATGGGATAGTTCCTCCCAAATAGTTGCAGATATAACTAACTCAAACTCTTGAAATTCCTGAATGGAATTCCACCACTTCTTTGATGCCCTTTGAAAACTTTTTATCTTTTTAGAATGCTTGTCACTTGGTATTGCCGCAATATGACTAATAACATTAGTATCAACTAATATCTTCTGCTGGCGTTTAGGGTCATGCATATCTGTAATTTCTGGTTTTGTCATAACATTTACATTAAAGCACTTTAGGAAACAACTCTCTTCTTAGTGGATTCTTTATTTGCCTTAAGTTTTCCCTTAAGTTTTATTAGCGCTAATTTCTCAGCTGCTATCCTTGCCTCACATTCTTTCAGCCATTGTTCTTCTGTAAAAGTTGGTTCTTCATATTCTTTATGCCCTGTAACCTCTTTAGCTTTCTTGGCATCGGCTAACTTCTCAGCTTCTCGTTCCGCCATCCTCTCTTTCGCCCACCTTGCCCTATCATGCTCAGTGGGTATCTCGACATATTTCTTACCAGGAATTCTTGGTCTTGCCATAAGATCATCAAAATACTTATTAATATCATAGTCGTATTTGGCACAAATCTCTTCGCTGATCTTCTGGCACTTTTGAAATATTGGCGAGGATTCTATCTCCTGTATCTTCAGCCATTGTTCTTCTGTAAAGGTTGGTTCTTGATACTCTTTATATTCTTTATCTTTCATAACATTCATATTATAAGGCATTTCTCCATAATTTGAACTCTTATCTGCGACATTGTAAGGACCAAGTTTAGAGCTAATTGGTTTTGAATGATTAGTTCTAAACTCATCTGGAGTGCCTAATTTAGGTCTCCCGTAACTAAGTTTATCAGCTGCAATATTAAGATTTCTTTGACTCTTAGGGTTAGCCAGATCTTTCATATTGTAGGTCACAATATAATCAATCTTATAGAAACATCCAGTTGCGGCAATTGAAGCATCTTTGAAGGATTTTTTCCTAAAAATACCACTATTAACCAAGCCATCAGCAAACTTTTTAATTTCTGGAGTGCTTGGGAGTATCCTAATTCCTTCTACTGCCTCTTGACATCTTTTTGCATCATCTCCCTCTCCATGTGATAGTTCATCCCAAATAGTTTCAGATATAACTAACTCAAACTCTTGAAATTTCTGAATGGAGTTCCACCATTTCTTTGATGCTCTTTGAAAACTTTTTATCTTTTTAGAATGCTTGTCACTTGGTATTGCCGCAATATGACTAATAACATTAGTATCAACTAATATCTTCTGCTGGCGTTTAGGGTCTTGCATAGCTTGCTTCTTTTGCATAGTTGTACATATAGACAATAAAAATGTATCTCATAACTTATATATGGGGATGGATATTATTTTTTCAAGTGTTTTACTAATTAATTCTTCTCAAACAGATTATAATAAAAACTTATGGGAAGATACATCCCAATACTTAATTAAAAAAGGAATAATCAGATATGACAACAAATATAAACTATTGGGGCTTTCGCACAAGTCATGTAGAGAAGCTATACTATGAAATGAAAGATGGTCGATTAAGACAAGGGTGGGGCTGGCTTGATGGTCAAGATTTACGTAAACTTGACAAAAATGAGAAAGGTGCTGAGGACTATGGTGCTAGAAAGAATCTACCGATGTTTAGGAAGGTTAAAAAAGATGATCTTTTATTAGTCACCATCCCTCATCCAGTTGCTTGGCATAAAGTTGCAATAGTTAGGGCAACTCAAGATTGGAGTGAGAACTATAAATTTGAAAAACTGGAAGGCGAGGATGATTATAAACATGTATTCCCAGTGGAATATATACGCGAGTTTCATACTAATAGCCACATAGTTCATGGAGAGATTAGAAAAACATTGAAATGCCAAAGAAGATTTTGGAATACTTCCAACTATGCTGAATACATTGATGTAATTTTAAAAGCCAAGGAAGAAGAACTGGATAATGTAGTACATGGAGAAGGCAAACTAAATTATGCTATAAACACAGCGTTCCAGAAAGTATTTGATGATGAGCTTTTAAATAAAATGCTTGACAAGGTCCAAGGATATTATAATGCAGCTGAGTGGGAAGCGGGAATCAAAACAGGCCTAGACCGATTAGCTGACACTACCGCTGGATTCAGGGTAGAGACAACTTCTAACAAAGTGGAGTATAACCATGGAGCGGACTTACTAATCTATCTACCTAACCCTATTGATGTAGACCTGGAATATTTGATTGCAGTTCAGGTCAAGGATCATGAAGGAGATGTCTCAATGGATGCAATAGACCAAATCTCTAAAGCCGATAAGTATTTTTCAGAAAAAGAAGGTCATGCTCAACTCATAGAAAAAATGGTATTAATCACAAAAGCCAAAAGAGCTGATAATCAGGAAATAGAAGAATACGCCAAAGAGAAAGGCGTTAAGATACTGTTCAAAAAAGATTTTGAAAGATTAATGTCAAGAATAGCAAGTAGCTATATAACAATTAGTCGTCACGATAATAATTAAAGCTAAATAAGATAATGACAATAAAAGATAGCATTGAACGTAAGCGTGAGGACTTGCTTGAACTTAGCGCAAGGAATCCTCTAGTGGATACTAAATTAAGCTATAAATCTCTTTCTTTTATCAACTTAGTTGATGAACAACCTCAACAGGTATATGAACGTATATCTCAAGAGAAAAAGATGGAGTTTAAATCTCTACCTCCGTTACCGTCAACACAAGATGAATCAACGCAGGATAAATCTAATCAAGGCAAAAAAACAGATGAACAAATGGCACAAGAATGGGCAACAAATAATAAGATTAATTGTTCTTATGAACTTCCTCCAGCGGAGGTGGATGTAGAAGATAACAGACATAGTGATACTTTACTGCAAACATTATTTTTCTCCGATAATTTAGACAAGAAGCTACGTAAACTTAAATCTAAATCAGATGAGTGGGCCAATGAAACTGGTATTAATGTATTAAAACTTGCCTTCGGTTTCTTAAAGTGGAAAGACCCTAGTAACGATAAATATAGAATTGCCCCTCTTTTACTTCTACCAGTTATCATAGAAAAAGAAAAAAACAAAAGAGCAACAAAGTTCAAAGTTTCTGGAACTGGCGAAAAGATAGCAGTCAATCTTGTATTTAACTTAAAACTGCAAAATGATTTTAATCAAGAATCATTACCTGAAATAGAAGATTTTTTAATAGAGGAGGAGGATGGTGATAGTGGATATTACGACTTAGAAAAATATTTTAACGCATTAGAAAAATATCTTGTAGGTATGAAGGATATACTAGATGTTAGCTTCTCTAGGCAAATAGTTTTTGGTGTTTTCCCTTCTCACTCAATGGCAATGTATCATGATCTAGATCCCAGCAAGCAAGATATAGCTAGTAGAAAAATAATTAATACTATATTTGGTGAAAATGCCGGTGGGAATAATGTCCCTAGCCCTTATGAAGATGATTTTTCTAATTTAGAACATCATAGCCCAGAGTTTTTTGCACCTGTCAAGAAAGTAGATCCATCTCAATTTGCCGTTATACAAGAATCAATGAAAGGTTCTAATTTGGCTATTGAGGGGCCTCCAGGAACTGGCAAATCAGACACCATTGTTAATATCATTGCTGCAACTCTCGGTCAAGGTAAAAAGGTTCTGTTTGTAGCTGAAAAGATGGCAGCACTTGAAGTAGTTAAGAACCGTCTGGATTCTGTTGGATTGGGTGAATTCGCTTTACCTCTCCAAGCCAAAAGAGCAAGCAGAGAAGAAGTTATTAAATCTATATATCAGAGGATGGAAATGAGTCAATCTAAAGATCAGGATACCCATACAGAATTAATAAAGGATTTTGAACAAGTTAAACAAGATCTAGATCTATATTGTCAAACCCTACGTAGCGAATATAAAAATACTAGCATGAAGGTTCATGAAATATTAACCAAAAATATCGCTCTACATGACATAGCTGAAACCAATCCTGAAATATTCCGTGCTTACAACAATTCTGAAAATGATATAAACATTTTTTCAAAGACAGAAATTAAAACACAAAGAGATCAATGTAATGATCTCAAAGAGTTGGAAGATTCGGTAATTGCAGCTCAAGTTTTTTGGCAGGGGCAGAGGCAGAGTAAGCGAAATCCGAATAAATTTATTATAGATGAGATATCTGACCTTACGCAAGATTTATCAAATGTTTATAGCGATCTCTCAAAACTATATGAAGATCTCACGAAGTATGGCTTTAGCGATAAATATATCCACCAAGAAAAGAATAACCTTAGACGCTTTATACAAATATTACTGAATAAGAAACTAAAGTTGAATAAGGATTTCATCAAAGAGATAGCGGCAGAAGATTCTCTATCTCTAGTAAATAAATTCATTAGTGACTGTGAAGCCATTAAAAAATTTAAAGAAATCTGCGAGAAGTATTTTGATGATATTGAACATTTAGTCAAAAATAAAGGATGCGCGGATGTTAAGGTGAAAGACATGATTGTTGCTAGAGAAATAGTATTCAAAGCTGGTAAAGATGTTTTATCGCTACGCCCTTCCAAGATTGAAGAAGAAATAATTAATTCATTAGATTCGCTTATCAACAAAATAGAAATAATAATAAAAATCCATAAAAAGCACTCAGATAGAATTAAGTTTAATCAAGATATAAAGTTTAATAACTCATTGGACAATGCTCTCGTATCCTTGCAAAACCGTAACTTTTTTTCATTCCTATCCCCTACATATATCAGAGCTAGAAGTATTTGCAAAAAAATATCTGTGGAAGGTAAGTTTGAATATCCTCAATCAACTAAGGATTTAGCTATTTTTATAGATTGGTTTAAAAAATATGGAGTATATGATAACGAAATGCAAGAGATATTATCTACAAGCATGATGCCTAACCTAGATTCTCTAGACAAACTTATGAAGTTGAGAGATTTTTATAAAAGTATTGATTTAGACCTTAAGGGAATTATAAATAATGATTTGCGTAAATTATTAATATCAGAAGATGTTTCTTTACTCTTAAGTTTACCTCCTCTAGAAGATGTCGGTGGGGTGGGAGATTTTAATGATCGTTCCAAGTTAGCAGATTTGATATCTAATATTAAGATAGCTTTGGATAAAGCCGAAAATACTATTAAGCAAGATATTAAAATTAAAGATATTTTTAAAGATTACTTTAAAGGCATAGAAACCGATTATGAAATTTTTAACAAAGAAATAAAGATTGCCAATATCATATGCAGGAGACAGAATAATTCTCAAGATAAGAGTCCAATATATAATATACTTTTTACAGCTGTTGCTCACAATAGATTAGAGGAAATAGGGAATAAGGTGAAATCTATTTTCAGTAATGAAGAAAGTATCCATGATATTACTAGTGAATTAGATAACAAAAAAATTAAGACAGATAACTTGCTTCAGGGTAATAATTTTTCTGAGATAGCAGATTATTTGCATAAAGCATCTATCGATAAAAAAGGATTAGAATTAAACCTTAAGTTTTTAAACAAACAAATTGAGTTAGAGAAAAACCCTTTAGCTTGGTTAATCCATTTAATAAAAGAAAATAGGGGTAATTATCAAGATCTTCCTGAAATTATTGAAGCAATCTTATACCAAGTTATACTTAGGGATGTCTATACTGATGGTAATATACAAAAAATACTATCATTGTATAGTGGTGAAAGAATCCATAAACTCCAGAACAAATTAGGACACTTAGACGATGAAATTATTAACCAGAACACATTGCTTTTACGTCAAAAATTAATACGGCAAGTAAGATATATCGCAGGAAATAACCAAGGTAAAGTTAAAGATTATACTGAGATGGGGTTAATTGAACATGAGATCAACAAAAAGAAAAGATTTGTATCAGTCCGAACATTAGTTAATAATGCTGGTAAATCTTTGCAGGAGCTTAAACCTTGTTGGATGATGTCTCCTTTAGCTGTTGCAAACTATTTACCTCCGGAAGATAATTTTTTTGATCTATGTATTATAGATGAGGCATCACAAATGATTCCAGCACATGCTCTTGGAGCATTAGCTAGATGCAAACAATGCATAATAGTTGGCGATACTAATCAACTACCTCCCACATCATTCTTTATGAGAAGTTCAAATATTGATGACGATGAGGCAGACAGGATAGATGATGAATCTATACTGTCTGTTGCTAATAAGGCTTTTCGCCCTAAACGTCAGCTGCTATGGCATTACAGGTCCAAGCACCATGGTCTTATAAACTTTTCAAATAATACCATGTATGGAGGTAAATTAAGAGTATCTCCTTCTCCAGTTGAAACAGAGGAGGAAGCAGGGGTGAGCTTAACAAAAGTTGAAGGCGTATATGCAAGTTCCGTGAATGAGATAGAGGCAGAAGAAGTAGTTAAAGAAATTATTAACTTTATGAAGTCAACACCAGATAGGTCATTAGGAGTGGTTGCTCTAAACATAAAGCAGAAAGAGCTCATTGAAAATATATTTGATCAAACCCGTAGCGAAAACAGGGATCATAAAGTTGAATCCTATCTAGAAAAGTGGGAAGAAGCTGATAGAGGGTTAGAATGTTTCTTCATTAAAAACCTTGAGAATGTTCAAGGAGATGAAAGAGACGTGATATTCATCAGCACTGTCTATGGACCTGATGAGGGTGGAAAAGTTCGACAAAATTTTGGTCCAATTAATGGAGATGCTGGTACACGAAGGTTAAATGTATTGTTTTCTAGATCCAAGTATAGAATAGTTACTTTTACATCTCTTAAGCCAAGCGATATAACTAATCACAAGAATTTGGGAGCTAATATGTTAAAACAATGGCTTGAATATTCTGAAACTAAAAAACTGCCAGAGACCATTAAGGATGCTGGTGGCGAACCTGATAGTTATTTTGAAGAATGGATTATTGATGAGATTAATAATATGGGTTATCAAGCTGTTCCTCAAGTTGGTTCATCCGGTTATTCTATTGACATAGGGATTAAGCATCCTGATTGCGGAGATGATTACATTCTTGGTGTTGAATGTGATGGTGCTAAATATCATAGCCAGAAATATGCTCGAGAAAGAGATAGAGGGCGGCAGGAAATATTAGAAAGTAATGGATGGAATATCTATAGAATATGGTCTACAGATTGGTTCAATAATACACCAGAAGAATTAACGAGGTTGAAAAATAAACTTGATAGTGTAAAGAGTTCACATAAAAATTTCGTTACGAGAGTAACAGTAAGTTAGTTTTAGATCTATCTGGTATAGAAGGATTAGAGAATATACTGGTGAAACCGGTATTAAAACACATATGGAGTTGGTATGCACGGCAGGAATAACCAAGCAAGGGAAATGACGTAGAATATAACCTGTATATAGGATATTATGACACTTGCCCATATATGGGAATGGGCCGTGAGCAGGCGAAAGCTCGGTGGTTAGGTTTTAGGAGGGGTTGGATTATCCGTTAGTGAAGGTGTGGGTTACAGTTTGCGGAGGATGGATGCAAGATAGGCCATGGAGCCGATTTCTTGGGAGGCGGAGAACTCTTTGATGCAGGACTTGTAGGATGCTATGGTGAGTTCATTGTCTGCGTGCCATTTGTCTAATGCGTCCTTGACACTCTTGGCTTTGATAGATGTCGCCAATAACTTCTCTAATATTCTTTGGCGTTGTAGTAATATGTCTTCTCTTATTGCCTCGCGTCCCTTTCTCTGCCAGTATTCTACATCGGCAATATTGCCGCCAATTAGTTCATCCAGCGATAGGGTTTTATCCAGTCCTTCTATTAGTTCCATTATCAGGTTCTCTCCATCAGATACTATTTTGAGAGATGAGTGCATGGATAGCATTGCTGCTAAGAGGAACTTGTCACCAGACATTAATGCATCAACCTGACTCTTAAGTAGGTGGGCAGCGTTGGTGATTTTGGCAGTTGTTTTTGTCTTAGCACTTTTGGCAAGATAGTCGGCTAATACTTGTAGAACTTTTAGCTTGTGTTTGTGGGGCATACCTCCCATGCTTCCATCCATCAACTGCTTGAGCATGCCAATGAATATACTTCTAATCTGGAGGATCTCGGGGAGGCGTTGGGGGTAATGGCTAGGATGTGCCGATAAGGATTCAAGAACTTTGGTGAATGAGAAAATCTCATCCAATCTTAAGAACACTGATACCAACTCGGGAAGAT
>JAAOII010000135.1 GCA_015163845.1 Candidatus Portiera sp. | reverse complement strand
CTCAATGGCCCTTTTATATTTGATACTGAAAACTCTCGAGTATTATCAGGTGGTCAGTATAATCCTTTTTTCGTTGCTGCGGCACCAGTAGCTGTGCGGCAAACTAGAGTAGTTAAGAAAAAAGAACCTGTCGTTGAGGTCAAAGAAAAATGGAATGATGCTGCCCAAGGTAATAGATTCTTGCTCACCCTCGGTCTATATTCAGGCGGACCTAAGTTTATTAATATTGAAAAACAAACCCCTGCTGCTCCATCCAATAGTGTAGAACTCATATTAGGATTTGAGACAGTAAAACTATTTCCCAAAAGCACGACAACTAGTGGCGGTTTTTACCTATTGACAGGATATCATAGAACTCTATATGCTGGAGGAAGAGGATCTTTTGCTGAAAATGGCGGAGACGCTCAAACTACTGCAAGTTATACTGCAATCCCTCTTGAGTTAGGAATTGGAATCCATTACCGCAATTTTATGAGTTTCAATGCTGGTGTTATAAGTCATCTAAATGGCGTTTATACTCATGATGGGTATTTGACTATTCCTGGCAACATCGAGCCGTTGAAGGTAGATGCCTCTGCTAATCTTGTTCCGCAAATTGGATTTGCAATTAACTGGAGGTTTCAGTCGCGTAAAGTTGGTTTCAACTTAAGATATGTGCGAATGAATTTAGGTAGATTTACTCCTGCTACCAGTCAATTAGGATTAAGTAGTCAAGTTAGTGGTAGTAGCAGAAACTATAGAACTTCTAACTTCTTCAACAGTGTTGGTTTCTTCGTTAACTTTAATTCTTAGAGACACTCATTGCATTTCCTCACACTAGCGGATTTATCCGCGGATAGCTGTCATAATTTAATAGAGCGAGCAGTAGAATTAAAACGACAACTCAAAGAGAGAGGCAGTTCACCCCAGACCTTAGCCGACAAGTCCATCCTATTACTTTTTGAGAAACCATCCACCAGAACTCGTTTATCTTTTGAAATAGGTATATCCCAAATGGGCGGTAATGCCATATTCATCAGCGGGCAGGACTCGCAGATGACCCGAGGCGAGTCCATCAGAGACACTGCCAGAATAATATCCTCCATGGCAGATGGTATGATGATTCGCAATAACTCTCACACTAATATGCAAGAGTTTGCGAATAACTCTCAAGTGCCTATTATCAATGGCTTATCATCTGATTTTCATCCCTGCCAGCTACTGGCTGACTTGACCACCTATTACGAACTACGCGGTTCCATTGCTGGCAAGAAAGTTGTCTGGTGTGGTGATGGCAACAACATGTGTAATTCTTACATTGAGGCGGCTTCTATTATGGGATTTAATTTGGTTGTGGCTGCCCCAGAAGAATACCTACCTCCAGCGGAACTGCTAGAAAAATATAGCTCCTCTGTGACAGTAACTCAAGACATAGAAAGTGCCATAAGTGATGCTGCTCTTGTATCCACCGATGTATGGGTGAGTATGGGTGATAAAGATGCGGACTCTAAAAGAGAAATTTTAAAGCCCTTTCAAGTAACCAGTGAATTATTAGATAAGGCAGCAGATGATGTCCTGTTTATGCACTGTCTCCCAGCCAAAGAAGGCGAAGAGATTGAAGTTGGCTTGTTAGATGATAAACGATCGGCTGTGTGGACCCAAGCAGAGAACCGCTTGCATGCCCAAAAAGCACTGCTAGAGTTATTGTTTAGCCCTTCTAACTGACTTAACTCTGCTTTTACCAGCAGAACTGCTTTTGGCGGAGGCACCAAAGCCGCTTAATAAAATCCCCGCCTCATATAATAGGCAAAAGCAGAGTTGCAGTTATTATTTAGTTTTTTTAGCTGAGCTACCAAAGCCGCTTAATAAGATTCCCGCCTCATATAGCAGACATAATGGCACAGCCAACAATATCTGCGAGAATATATCTGGAGGCGTCAATAGCATTGCTGCAACAAAACATCCAACTATTACATAAGAACGATTAGCTTTTAGCCAGACCACACTAACCAGCCCACTTTTCACCAATATTAAAATTACCAGAGGCAACTCAAATGCTGTACCAAAGGCAAAAGCTAGACGCAAAACAAAACTCAAATAGCGATTAATGTCTGTCATTATTTGCACTCCTTCTGGAGCAATACGGTAAAAGAAACTAAGTGCGAGTGGCATAACTCCAAAATAAACAAATAGTAACCCCACATAGAAAAGCAAGATAGTGGATAGCAACAAAGGTAAAGCCAACCGCTTCTCCTTCTTATATAAGCCCGGTGCTATAAAAAACCATAGCTGATAAAAAGCCACAGGCAATATAAGTAACATAGACGAAAATGCTGCCAATTTCAGCGGGGCTATGAAAGGTGAAGCAACATCCACTGCTACTAAATTACCTCCTTGAGGTAACTCAGCCAGCAATGGCAGAGCTATCAAATGATACATATCTGCGGCGAAATAAGCACAGAGCAGGAAAAGCCCAAACCATAGCGCAATGATTAACAGAAATCTGCGCCTCAATTCAGCAAGATGTTCCAGTATGGGAAGACGTTTACTCATAGATCAATTATTCTTTCATAGGAAATTAATTATCATTTAGCTATCTTTTTATTTGACTGCTTGGTTTTACTCTTGGGCTTTATTCTACTCTTGTTTTTGCTTTTGGTTTTTCCTTTAGTCCCCAGCCCATCTAAATCATCAAGTGATTTGAGAGTGTCGTTTTTTAACATCTCATCCAAACGTAGTTGCTTATCAAACTCATCAGTTAGTTGAGCATATAAGACACGTAATTTACGTAACATCAACCCGAGATAACGTGCCACCACAAAAAGTTTATCTGGTCCCAAGATAACAAGAGCTAAACTCAAGGTTAGGATGATTTCAAATAACCCGATCTGGAACATCTTCTGGGACTAGTATTTGATTGCTATAGTTATTTTTTCTTGGCTTTTGTTTTGTCTGTTGTTTTGGCTGATTTAGTTGCAGTGCGTTTATTTTTAGCAGCACTAGCTCCATCATCAGTGCCAACCGATGAGCGGAACATTTTCAGTGCCTTGCCCAATTCTTCAGCTATTTTAGGCAACTTGCCCATACCGAATAATATTATTATCACCAATAGAATAATGATTATTTGCCAGATGCTTATACCACCCATTGTCTTTCTCCTTTTATAGTTTATATAGTTTTATATATTTTAATATAATTGCTTGATAATTCAATTTACTTATGACGCATGCGCGTCTTAAGTTCTTGTGCCACCAAACTAAAATTCACTCCTCGGCATAGATGTAGCGATTTGATAGATGCAAATAATACACCCGCTTTTTTTATTATGCTTTCGTCCTTTATCGCCCTTTCATCCTTTATCCCCCTTTCATCCTTTATCCCCCTTTCATCCTTTATCGCCCTTTCATCCTTTATCCCCCTTTCATCCTTTATCGCCTCGCCACTCAATTTATTATCCTTTACACCAGTTAATCCACTAGTTAATGAACTGGGTAATATCTCTGCTATTAGATCTCCCAATCCGCTAGCCACAGCACGAATTGCTTTCTGCACCTCTTCAGTATTTTCCTTAGAGTTAGTTTTCAGAGAATTTTCAGTAACCTTTATTTGATTATTTATGGCTCCTAGCTTATCTAGGGTAATGCCTGCAAACACCATAAAAACAAGTAGATGAAAATAAGTATCAGCCGACTCACTAACCACTCGTTCATCCTCATCGCAAGCAGCAGCAACCATTAGTTCAGTTGTTTCTTCTCCCAACTTATCAAGTATTTTAATCAACCCTTTAGCATATAGAGATGCAACGTAAGATTCATCTGGTTTTGCCTCAAGACGTTGCTGTAATACCTGTTCCAATTCCCTTAAAACCACAAAATCACTCATTAATCTGCTACCTCTTTTTTGCTGCTATCATTATTCTTAATAAGGTTATTTGAATCAAGTAACTTATAGAAGCAACTTGGACGCCCAGTGTGACAAGCACCTTTGCCCATCTGCTCAACCTTTATTAGCAAGCAATCGTCATCACAGTCCAATCTAATTTCCTTGATATATTGAACTGCTCCTGAGGTATCTCCCTTTGCCCACAGCTCTTGACGGGAGCGCGACCAAAATACAGTCCTACCAATCCTCAAGCTCTCTTCCAGAGAGTTCTGATTCATCCAAGCAAGCATAAGGACTTCTGCAGATTTATGGTCTTGAATTATAGCTGGAACTAGATTATCATCATTCCAACGGATCTGTCGTAAAAAAGATTGTTTTGTTAGCATTTTGTAATAACATTTTATTATATTAAGTGAAAACTTATTGCTTCATAAAAGTTAAAAAAGCTATGCACTAAATTATTATGGCAGATCCAGCCCTCATACCGCTCCGCATCTTTTTACTGGGCTAGGTGTAGGTGTTGATATAGGTGACTTAAGCTTTCAGTTTAGGGGGTGGCTTAAGGCAGTGCTATCTATTGCTTGCTACTGCTTGTTACTCATTAGAGTCAAGGACCTTGTAGGCGACAACAGGAGATTCGCCAGCTAAAGCCGCATTAGCAACTATTCTTTGCTCTGCTAAGGTTAAATTGGGTAAGCAAGTGAGGGCAGGATATTCGTCTGCTCCGCCTAAATCCCAAACACTCTGAAAACCTAGTGAGGCATCAGGGGCACTACCAACCAGCCCGCCTACTCTTCTAGATGCAGGAGCAGTGATATTAGCATTGCGGATATGCACATTCCTTAGTTGTGCATTAGGTGCAATCGCACCAAACAGACCTACTCCAAATTTAGCTTCTATAGTGTTGATATGCAGGTTACTTATACTATAGCCATTGCCGTTAAACTCAGCCATAAAGAACGGGCTATCAGCCGGGCAGGAGATATTACCACAACTACCTATTGGCTGCCAGTTGCTGCTGCTGGGGCTGAATAAATAACTTCTTGATAACTTTCTAATTCACATCTTTTTTAATTCACATCTATTGATTAATTACTAGGAGTGTTTTATAATAACCTTAACTATGACAAAGAAATGTGAAGTAACCGGGAAGTTGCCTTTAGCTGGCAACAATGTTTCCCACGCCAATAATAAGACCAGACGTAGGTTTTTACCTAACCTGCATTCTCATAGATTTTGGCACCCCTCGCAAAAGAGGTTCGTCAAACTGAAAGTAAGCAACAAAGGGTTAAGAATTATTGATAAATACGGCATAGAAGCGGTATTAGAAGCAATTGCAAATAATAAGCTGCCTCGTAATAAGAGATCAAGGGCAGATGCTGCTGCATCTGCTGCTAATGCCGTTGCAGCTACATAGAAAGAATAGTAGAATAAAGTAAATAACTCTAAATTATCAAATTACCATGCGCGAAAAAGTTAAATTAGTTTCTTCAGCAAAGACAGGTCATTACTATGTCACTAAGAAGAACAAAAGAGCACCCAACGGACAAGAAAAGCTTAGTTTTAAGAAGTATGATCCAGTAGTGCGTAAGCATGTCGTATACACCGAAGCAAAGATTAAATAATCGCTTCACATAATCTCATCATCCACTCTAAGCATATAACCTAGACGTATAAATGGGCAGGAAATATCATGACTCCTGGATATATTCAACTGCACCATTATTTAACTCAATTCCACGGCTAGTTAGTCGATCAAATAACTTTCATCCTGCCTGCTATGAATAGAAGGAAGGCAGTGCTAGGTCTTGCTGATGGCAGTCATTTACTTGGTTACTGCTATGGTAGCAACAATATAGGTAAGGGTGAATTGGTATTCAATACTTCTATGTCAGGATATCAAGAAATTATCACTGACCCTTCTTATGCTGGACAAATCATAACTTTTACCTACCCGCATATTGGTAATGTTGGTGTGAATCCAGATGATTGTGAAGCACGAGATATCCTTGCGGCTGGTGTGGTGCTACGTGACCCTAGCCCCATATTCTCCAACTATAGGGCTAAAGAATCATTGGATGAATTTCTCAAGAAAAACAACTGCCCAGCTATCTATGGTATTGATACGCGGATGCTAACTCGCAAATTACGTGACCAGGGCTGTCAAAATAGTTGCATAGTTAGCTATGGCGAAAAGAACAAGGGGGTTGACAAAAAGATGGATGAAAAACAAGCCATCGCCAAAGCAATTCAAGAAGCGCAGCAAATGCGTCCCATAGGTGACAGCAATTTGGCTGAAATTGCATCCTGTGCTAAACAAGCCGAATGGCTTGATACTCTAATCCCCGACTTCAATGATTTAGGTGATAATGCCAGTCCTAGGGCGAAAGGGAAGAAATCACCAACAATATATGTCTATGATTGCGGACTTAAGCGCAATATAGTTAGGATCATCAAACAACAAGGAGCTAAGGTTATCATAGTTCCCTATGCTAGCCAAGCAGCAAAAATTATTGCAGCCAAGCCAGATGGTATTCTCATATCCAACGGTCCTGGTGATCCAGAGACCTGTGCCAAAATTATCAGCGATATTCAATTGTTTATGGAACAGAAAATTCCCTTACTTGGTATATGTTTAGGACAACAATTATTAGGGCTTGCCTGTGGTGCCAAAATTAAGAAAATGAAGTTTGGGCATCATGGAGCTAATCATCCAGTAAAACGTGAAGTGGATAATACAGTTGCCATTACCAGTCAGAACCATAATTACACTCTAGATGATGAAGGATTACCAAGTAACATACAGGTCACCCACCGTTCTTTATTTGATAACAGCATACAAGGTATCAAACTTAGAGATAAGCCCGTAATGGCATTTCAAGGACATCCAGAGGCAAGTCCTGGACCACATGATATTGTGGATGTATTTAGCGATTTCATAACAATGGCTGGAGGTGGCAAAGCCAATGCTCGATAAAAATGCCTAAGAACAAAGATATCAAGAAAGTCCTATTAATAGGATCAGGTCCAATCAACATAGGTCAGGCCTGTGAGTTTGACTATTCTGGTGTGCAAGCTTGTCGGGCGTTACGTGAAGAGGGTTGCGAAATTATCTTGGTCAACTCTAATCCTGCTACCATTATGACTGACCCTGAGCTAGCTGACAAGACCTATGTAGAACCACTCACACCAGAAGTCCTGAAAATGATTATCAAAAAAGAGAGACCTGATACAGTTCTGCCTACCATGGGCGGACAAACAGCTCTAAACTTGGTGATGGCTCTCTATGACTATCTGCAAGAACAAAATATTAGAATCATCGGAGCTACACGCGACACCATCAATAAGGCAGAAGACAGAGAATTATTCGCTGAGGCAATGGACAAAATTGGACTGAAAACCCCAGAGGCAAAAGTGGCAAAGACCATGGAAGAAGCACTGGTAATCAGCAAAGAAATGGGGTTCCCTTGCATAATTCGCCCGTCATTTACTTTGGGTGGCAGTGGTGGTGGTATTGCCTATAATCAAGAAGAGTTTATCAGTATATGCCATAGAGGTTTTCAAGCATCACCCACACACCAGTTGCAGGTAGATAAGTCCCTGCTTGGTTGGAAAGAATATGAACTGGAAGTGGTAAGAGATAAAAATGATAATTGCATCATAGTATGTTCCATAGAAAACATTGACCCTATGGGCATACATACAGGCGACTCCATAACTGTCGCCCCAATTCAGACCTTAACCGATAAAGAATATCAGAAAATGCGCGACAGTTCCATTGCCGTTCTACGTGAAATAGGTGTGGAAACCGGTGGAGCCAATGTGCAATTTGCCGTGAACCCAGAAAGCGGTGAGCAAATTGTAGTGGAGATGAATCCGCGAGTATCTCGTTCATCGGCTTTGGCATCCAAGGCAACTGGATTTCCCATAGCTAGGGTGGCGACCAAATTGGCACTTGGCTATACTTTAGATGAACTCCGCAATGAAATAACTGGTGGAGCAATCCCCTCCTCTTTTGAACCGACCATTGATTATGTGGTTACCAAGATGCCCCGCTTTGCTTTCAAGAAGTTTCGCCAAGCAGATGATCGTCTAACCACTCAGATGAAATCAGTTGGTGAAGTAATGGGGGTTGGGCGTAATTTTTGTGAGTCAATACAAAAATCTTTATGTAGCATGGAGACAGGCATCTGCGGTCTAAGCCCAGTTCTAGAAAAGCATCCAGAATATGAACATAAAAGCAAGCATTCTGAAATAATCAGACGCGAATTAAAATCGGCTGGTCCTGATCGTCTTTTATACATAGGTGATGCCATGCGGAGTGGTATGACGGTAGAAGAAATATACTTACTGAGCCGAATTGATCCTTGGTTCTTAGCCCAAATAAAAATGCTTATAGATGCGGAGCAAGAAATTGCTTTATTATCTTTGACGAAAATGAACGCCACAGATCTCAAGTTCTACAAACGAATGGGCTTTAGTGATGAGCGATTGGCTCAACTACTCAAAACCACTGAGAGTAAAGTGCGCAACAAGAGGCACAAGATTAATTTACGCCCAGTGTATAAGAAAATTGACTCCTGTGCTGGGGAATATGCTTCGCCAACTGCATACTTATATTCCACCTATGATGAAGAGTGTGAATCCGAACCAACAGACAAGCCCAAAGCAATCATCATTGGCAGTGGTCCAAACCGCATAGGACAAGGTATAGAGTTTGACTACTGCTGTGTGCATGTCTCGCAAGCGGCACGGGCGGCTGGTTATGAAACCATAATGATTAACTGCAACCCAGAGACAGTATCTACCGACTATGATACATCCTCCAAGTTATATTTTGAACCACTAACCTATGAGCATACTTCAGAGGTTATCAATAAAGAAAATAATCCACCAGTATTTGTTCAATATGGTGGACAAACGCCGCTGAAACTTGCCGAGCCACTAAGTAAGAGTGGCATAGAATTACTCGGCACTAGTAGCGAGGCAATCAATCGTGCAGAAGATCGCGAAGAGTTCAGAGATATATTGAAGAAACTCAAACTCAAACAGCCCAACAACTCCATAGTCCGCAACATCAAACAGGCAGTAACCGAAGCACGGAAAATTGGTTATCCCTTGGTAGTGCGTCCCTCTTTTGTATTAGGTGGGCAATCCATGCAAACAGTTTTCAATGATGAAGAACTCAGCTACTATCTAACTCAGGCAATTGCTGACATAGGCGACAATCCAATATTGTTAGATCGGTATTTGGACAACGCCATTGAGATTGACGTGGATGCCGTCAGTGATGGCACAGACACTTTTATTGGCGGCATAATGCAACACATTGAAGAGGCCGGCATACATTCTGGCGACTCATCCTGCAGTATCCCCGCCTATTCACTAAGTAAAAAGATGACTGATGAGATGGCTCGTCAAACCAAGATATTGGCAGCTGAATTACAAGTCAAGGGTTTGTTGAATATTCAGTTTGCCGTCAAGGAAGACGAGATTTATGTCTTGGAAATAAACCCGCGTGCATCTCGCACTGCTCCTTTCATCTCCAAAGCATTAGGCAAGTCCTTGCCTCAACTTGCTGCTCAAGTAGCTTTAGGCAGCAAACTCAAAAAATTACTTAGTAGTAAAGAACTGGCAAGCTACAACCCTTCTCATTCTTACCATGCAGTTAAAGAGGCGGTATTCCCATTTACTAAATTTCCTGGTTATGACCCAATATTGGGACCAGAGATGAAATCTACTGGTGAAGTCATGGGGATAGGTAAATCGTTTGAAGAGGCATTTTACAAGGCGTCACTTGGGTCAGGAATGAATATCAGTAAACTCCAAGAAGACATAAAGAAAAAGAAAGATCTGAATGCTTTTATTAGTGTGCGCGACCTAGATAAAAAGCAAATCATTCCCATAGCACAGCGTCTCATTAAAATGGGCTTTGCCATCTGGGCAACCAGCGGCACTGCTAACTGCTTGAATAAAACTAAAATTCCGCATACCACCATCAACAAATTTTATGAGGGTAGCCCTAACATAGTTGATAAAATCCTTAACCAGGAGATAGACCTCATCATCAACAGTTCAGAAGGACGCACATCCATTGCCGACTCGGCAAGCATAAGAACTGAAGCATTGCGACTTAACATCTGCTACACCACCACTATTAGTTCTACTAATTCTCTCTTGCGAGCACTAGAGAAAGGTCATATTAGTGATGTCTATTCCCTGCAAGAGATTCACAGGAAGTAACAACAATATCCTTTTATTAAAGATTGATATATTCTTTGATGCGGGCTGACAATTCTATTTTACTACTGGGCTTATTTATCATCTCGGCTTTATCCAACCCCGGTAGCCGGGTATCTGGCTGAGCTAAGATTGCCTCGCATAGTTCTTCAAGACGCGGGGCAAAGTTAGGATTAAACTTCAATGGATTTATTGCCATGATGAATTGTCCCACTCCTGGCGGCTTGCCCTTATCATCAAAAAAGGAACTTGACTCATAAGAGTAATTACTCCCCACCAAGGTCGCACTTAATATTTCAACAATAAGTGCTAACAGATAGCCCTTGACTCCCCCCAAGGGTAGCATAGTCCCTTCTAATGCATCCGCTGCGTTGGTCGTCGGCTTGCCTTGCTTATCCAAAGCCCAGCCCAAAGGTATCTCCTCTTTCCTGAAATTAGCCAACATAACTTTGCCACGTGATACTTGAGATAGTGATAGATCTATCATCAGAGGTGGTTGCTTCTTGCCATTCTTAGTGCGAGGACAAGCAAATGCTATAGGGTTGGTGCCAAACAATGCCTTATTACCTCCCCAAGGGACAATACAGGCGGGAGCATTACAACACAACAAACCAACCAAGCCCGCATCCGCCAGTTGCTGCACATAATAGCCCAAAGCACCGCAGTGGTGTGAGTTCTTGACTGCTGCGACGCAAATTGCTTGATGACTGCTACTTTGACCACAACGTTGGCTAAGTTCCTTAATTGCAATATCTAGTGCTGGATAGGCAAAACCATTATCAGCATCTACCAGTAAAGACGTCTGGTCCAACGAAACCAACTTGACCGCAGCATTTGGTTTAATCTTGGCTTTTTTATACTGGGCGGTATAGGCAGGTAATCTTTCCAAACCATGGGATTTAATCCCACGCACCTCCGCCCAGAGTAATGCATTGGCGACACTCTCACTAGCTGACTGCTCGAGTCCCAACTCTTTGAGGTGGGAGATAACCGCCTTAGACACTTTAGCAAGAGGTATCTTATAGGATGTTGATTTAGTCAATAGATTTTTGAGGTTTGAGTTTTGGGTTTTGCTTTACTCAACTTGCTTAGTTGATTATCTTTCTTATGATTTATTTGCTATCTAACTTCTCAAAACCACCTAATACCACTCTCTTCAAATCAAATGGTGTATTAATGTTCTGCAAAGAAGGATCTTCCATAGCTAATTTGCTACCTTTATCGCGGGTTGCTTTGTCAGGCCAAATAATCCATGATAAAGCAACTGTCTCATCCTCTTTTAATTTTACTGCCATGGGAAAAGATGTGTGTTTGCCTTCGGGAATATCATCTCCCCAACAATCAACAATCTCTATGGCTCCATGCTTTTTGAACACTGGGGTAACTTGTT
>JAAOII010000134.1 GCA_015163845.1 Candidatus Portiera sp. | reverse complement strand
GTGGGTACCGCCTAGTGACTTCGGGAGTGGTTTCAATCTGCTACATCCGATTGGAGAGAATTATGAGGGTGGAGTCCTTAATGATTCAGCTCAAGTCGCAATTCACTGGGCACACAGGGTGGGTGCCTTGCTGGTGACTTTATTTTGGGTGGGGTTTTATCTTGTGGCTAGAATAAAAAAATGGGCTGTCCAAGATGATCTGAGTGTTATCTTAGCAATTTTGCTGATGCAAGTAATTCTCGGCATTATCAATGTATTAGGAGGTCTGCCCCTGTTAGTGGCAACCGCTCATAATGGCATGGCGGCTATTTTGCTGCTGGGGGTTTTGTGGTTTCTGGTTAGCGAATACTATCGCCGCTTAGCCAATTCTTGATGCCCGCAACAAGTGATTAATATCTTTGAGCATTTCTTTGGCTTTCTTTATGCTCGTCACATCTTGGTAACGCAAGATAAGATTGCCGTGTGGGTCAACTATGAAAATATTATTGGTCACTTCAGCCAAGTTATCAAATTTGGTACCGAAGAGTTGGTTGAGTTCCCGCTCACTTATATACACTGAGGTGATAGGTGGGCTTTGTTTTGCCAGTCCTTCTATGATTGCTTCGGGTAGTTCAATATCATCTTTGATTAATATGACTCGCGTCACTCTTCTCTGCCAAACTTCCTTGAGGGCTTCATGGGCTTGGCGGGCAAAATAAATCATCTGCTGACATTCTTCCAAACACTCGTCGGCAGCCAAAAGCACTATACGCCATTTATCTGATTCTCCCACCCAAGGACGAGCATCTAAAGGAGGGCTGAGTAGCTCACCTCTCTCGGTGGTCTTGCCACTAAGATAATGGGGGTTGTAGAATAAAAACAGTCCAATAAATAGCGGGATAATTCCCACGGCAAAAATGCTAATAAGTATTAGACGGCTCTTGAATTGAGCTCGCTTCTGCTCCGAAGTTTCTTTCTGTGTCATATTATTGTTGCAATTTTATTATGTTTGCTCTTTGTATCCTCTATAAGATGCGAGCTATTTATCGGATTATAGATTCTTAAGAACTTCTTCTCTATTACAGAACCTTGGAATAGATAAAGTTGATCATTTTTTAAATCTTTGAAATCCTCTACTCCTACAATTTCTGATATATACTCTGCTGCAACTTTTTCATAAAAGTTCTGCTTTTTAGGATCTTTGGCAAAATGATTTAGAGCAAATGGATTGCCTTCTCTAATTCCTTTTTTAATAATATCCACTGAAGTATCAAATTTTTCGGCATAATTATTAATTTTCTGCCACAGTCCTTTGTCCTTTTTCTTAAGAAGTTCTGGGACTTCATCCCTGTTGTCAAAAAGTTGCTTTTTGAGTTTATGCGAATAAATGTCTTTCATCTAATGAAGCTAATATATCGCGGGCTATAAAATAATTCATCCTTCTCCTATATTTCCCATCGGCTCTCAGTCCCTTGAAAGGAGTTAAGAAAACATCAGCAGTTTTTTCCCTCATCAGATTAATCTGCTCATTCACTCTTCTCAAAAAATCATCAGTGATATCAAATTCACCATTGATGCGAGTTATAGATCTAGACGATTCTTTAATTGAGTAGTCTTCAAGTTCTTCTCCTCTGCAGAACCTAATAGATGCTTCCTTGTTATTATCAATGGCTCTAAGCCCCAATTTACCCTTAGGGTCATTAAACTTGATCTCATACTTCTGCTTGCTGGAACATCTAGGCATATAGTTTAGAAGTGTTTGATAATCACCGATTTCATCATCATCATTGTAAAACATCGGGTTCTTATTAAGCTTATCGCCAAATAATGCCAAACATACTGGGTTTTCTGTATCGGCAAATAAAGGTTTATTAATTAGTATGTTTATGTCTAGCCTATCCAGCAAGTTATGATCTTTGATAGAGGTGAAAGATGCGGGTAGAAGCATAGCAACAAACTTATTATGTGATAATGCCTTCTCTAAGCATAGCTTGTATATGTTGTCGTAGTTTGTTTCAGGGAAGTAAGCATTCCTGCGACTTGCAGAGCTTTTATAAAACCATGGTGGATTAGTAACACATAAATCAAAACCCTCAGGATAATCAAGAATAGAGTCCCGCTTCTTTACACCTGCATCACTTGGTTTTATATCATATGATTGATAGTCGGAAGCTATGCCCATCTCGTGGAGGAATTTTATTATTGAATTATTGCCAGCAAATGGTTCCACCACACTGGCTTTACTCAATTTATTATCCTTAATCCATTTCTGGAATACATTGCTTGCTACAAAAGGATTAAATAACTCAGTGTAATAAGCCCCTAATTCTCTTTTTGAGTATTCAGATTTTTCCATAACAATCATATTTTATCGGCAGCTATAGAAAAATTATTTGTTAATCTTAGCTGTCATTTGCAAAAACTAACACCCCTCTCTCCAAAATTATACACGAACTAATCACCAAATTAACAATTCTGTAACCGATATTATTCACAAAATAAAATGACTCGCATGATGTAAACTAATGCCTGCTATTATTCTTATGGTAGAAGACCAAGTATATGCTTAACAATGCTATTGCCATTAAGAACCATTGTACTGCATAGCTAAAGTGGCGAGCAGGGTTTATATAAGAATAGTTTGCCAAGGGAGCAAACCTCTCCATAGCCCCAGCAGAAGTTGCGGTCATTATCAATGGATGCGGGTAAATGTCCAACTGGAATTTATCAGCCAGAGTTTCAGCATCAATTCTTTGTAGTATCTGCCATTCATTATTTAGGTCAAGTGTGTCGGCTCGTAACACGCGTCTTTTGCCAGCATTCGGCATGACAATAGCATCTACTAGTAACTCACCTCTTGGAAGTGACGCTTGACTAATGTCTGGCAGGGTGTTGCGGTCAGGTCTTGTTTCAATCCACCCTCTTTCCACGAGAAGTGTTTGGAGACCATCGGTTGGGACAAACAAACTGAATACTCTATAGCCAACTCGCACCTTGCCGGTCTTGATGCCACAATCTCCTAGAAGGAAGCAATGAGGTGACTTAAGTTCGGTGGCATCAGTAGCTGCATCTGCAATCTGCATGTCATAATAGATGGAGTTGTCTAAGAGGAAGGACTTTGGCAGAAAAACTCCCCTGAGTTTAACCGGACGGAAGAACAGCGAGGGGGCAGTTTCATCTTCCCTATCTGCATTGCTGGTAGCTAACAATTCGTTCATTGAGGTGATTGGGGCGGATAAATCGCGGATAGCTGATTGTTGTTGCAGCTTCTCAAATCCTCTGTCAATTTGCCATATACCGAGGGCTATGAAGGCGACAAACCAGAACACAGAAAATATCAATAACCGTGTATTATGGGTTCTAATGTCTGTTATAGTCGCCAGTGTCATACTATAATTAAAATATGTATAAAGTTTTGTTAGTGCTAGTTTTTTTAGCTGTTATGGTTTCCCTGTGGAGTAGTTTCTTCTTTATGATGAAAGATAGAGGTAGTAAAAACCGTATGGTCAATTCTCTTTTTGTGCGGGTTGGCTTGTCAGTGCTACTCATAGTATTAATTGTCTATGGTTACTACAGCGGGCAGTTATCTATTGCTCCTAGCTTATAGGATAATTATAGAATCGGTTTACAGAATGTAAACAAACAAGAACAGCCCGATCCACACCACATCCACAAAGTGCCAATACCACGAAGATGCTTCAAAAGCAAAGTGGTTATTAGCGGTGAAGTGTCCTTTCATTACTCTGCCAAGCATGGTTATAAGCATTATGGTACCGAGGGTAACATGAGCCCCGTGGAACCCTGTCAGCAAGAAGAAGGTATTGGCGTAGATACCACTATCAAATGTCAAGTCCAGCTCTGTGTAGGCCTCAATATATTCCTCAACTTGTAAGGATAAAAATGATATTCCTAATAATATAGTAACCATCAGCCAATTCCTGAGTGCCAGACGCTTGCCAGCTCTTAATGCATGATGAGCCCAAGTGAGAGTGAAGCTAGAGGTTACCAGAATTATGGTGTTGAGTAGAGGCACCTGCAATGGGTTGATTATAGCTTTAGGTCCAGGGAATTTTTCTGGATCAGGGTTTTGGAACAGAGGCCAGCTACCAATGAAGTCGGGCCATAATAAAATATTCATTTCTTTAGCACCTTCAGAAGATAACCAAGGAACAGCAAGGTAACGCACATAGAAAAGAACACCAAAAAACGTGGCAAAGAACATAACTTCTGTAGAGATGAACCAACCCATGCTCCACCTGTAGGACTTGTCCATAAGGTTGCTGTGCATGGCATTCCTACTCTCCCATATAACTATTTTGAACCAATAAACAACAACCGCCATCAAGGATACAAAGCCAACTCCCATAAGCACTGTGGGTAATAAATTGGAATATTCATAGGTCTTGGCATTCAATATATGTCCGAAACTAAACATCATTGTGAATAAGCCAATGGATGCGACTAAAGGCATCTTGCTTTGAGCGGGAACGTAATAATTACTTGACATGAGTGTTATATATGTATTTATGTGCCTGTGCCATGATGATCATCATCATCATTATGCTCTTCTTGCTTGGATTCTTGACCAGGAATTGAATGCTCATGGTCGTCATCATGTTCTGGTGCTATATAATCAATATCATTTTCGCGTGCATTCTTTTCTACGGATATTTTCTGGAAGTCCGATGCCTCAGTGATATCATACAAGGTATAAGATAGGGTCATAGCATTAATCTCTTTAGGTAAGGAGCTATGAATGTATAATCTGACAGATAGCTCTGCCTCTTCCCCAGCCGCCAAGGGCTGTTGGTTAAAACAAAAACACTCTATCTTACGTAAGTAAGACGCAACTTCATTGGGACTGGTGGACGGAATTGCTTGCAGCACCATATCTTTGCCAGTGGTGTTCTTCACCCTGTAAGTGAAGGTCTTGATGTCGCCGGGATTTATCAGAGTATTTCGCTGATTGGGTTCAAACTCAATTGGCACATGTTTGTTATTACTGGCGTCAAATTGTAATTTTATTTTGCGACTGTAATCAACTACCACTTTGTCAATGTTTTTTTGTTTAACTGGGTTGGTTAGAAATTGGCTTCTACCATTTAGTCCAGTTACCTCGCAGAGTACATCGTATATAGGCACTAAGGCAAAAGCAAAGCCAAACATGAAGACCAGACCTATAAGTGATTTGATCAGAGTCCGACGAATGCCCCGTTGTTTTTGCTCTTCTTGTTTGTTTTTAATACTCATAATCTCTTGGAACTTGATATAAGTTTTATTCTGTTATTTAACTTCTGGCGGAGTTTCAAAAGTATGATAAGGTGCTGGCGAAGGAATCGTCCACTCCAAGCCCTCGGGGTTATCCCATACTTCTTGAGTTGCTGGCTTGCCAGCAAACATTGCCCGAATGACTATGTAGGCAAATATCAACTGACTAATGCCGAAAGCGAAAGCACCTATGGTGGCAAGGGCGTTGAAATCACTAAACTGCAATGAATAATCAGGAATACGTCTGGGCATTCCAGCTAAACCAACGAAATGCATTGGGAAGAAAGTCAAGTTGACTGATACAAAAGATAGCCAGAAATGAATCTGCCCTAAGGTCTCGTTATACATCTTGCCAGTCCATTTTGGTAACCAATAATATACCCCAGCATATATTGCGAAAAGAGCACCCGGCACTAGAACATAATGGAAATGTGCAACAATAAAATAACTGTCATGATACTGAATATCCACCGAAGCCATCGCCATCATAACTCCAGACAAGCCACCAATAGTAAATAAAGCAACAAATGCTATGGCGAATAACATTGGAGTTTCAAATGTTATGGAGCCCTGAAACATAGTAGCTATCCAATTAAAAACTTTGACTCCCGTAGGCACAGCTATTATCATGGTGGTGGCCATGAAGAATATTTCACCAGCCAGAGGCATACCAGCAGTAAACATATGGTGAGCCCAAACAATCATGGACAATATGGCAATTGATGCTGTGGCATAAACCATTGAATCATAGCCAAATAGTGGTTTGCGGCTAAAGGTAGGTAGGATCATGGAGACAATTCCAAAAGCTGGCAATATCATAATATACACTTCAGGATGACCAAAAAACCAGAATAGATGTTGGAACATCACTGGATCTCCACCGCCTGCTGCATTAAAGAAACTAGTGCCAAAGTGTATGTCTGTGAGCATCATTGTTACAAGCCCAGCTAATACTGGCATGACCGCCAATAGCAAGAAGGCCGTGATGAGCCAAGTCCATACGAAAAGAGGCATCTTCATATAGCCCATGCCTGGTGCGCGCAAATTAAATATTGTGGAGATGATGTTCAAGGCACCCATGATGGATGACATACCCAATAAATGTATGCTCAAAATCATAAAGGTGATACTGGGCTTGGCGTATTCTGTTGATAAAGGTGCATAGAAAGTCCAACCGCCTGAAGGAGCTCCTCCTTCCACGAAAAAGGTTGACATTAGTACTATGGAAGCGATGACCAACACCCAGAAACTCCAGTTATTGAGACGAGGCAATGCCATGTCTGGTGCTCCAATCATTAAAGGAATCATCCAGTTTGCCAGCCCGATAAAAGTCGGCATTATCACTAAGAATATCATTACCAGTCCATGCATACTCACCATTTGGTTGTAAAACTCTGGCGTGGTTATTTGCATGCCCGGAGCAAAAAGCTCAGTGCGAATTACAAGTGCCATAGCTCCTCCAACAAAGAGCATTAGTAAACTAAACAAAAGATATAAGGTTCCTATATCTTTGTGGTTAGTAGTGTAAAGCCAGCGGGTTATTCCCTTGGCAGGTCCATGATGATCGTCATGAGCCATTTCATTTGTTTTAATATCAATAGTTGCTTCGTTCATAATAATTACCAGTTAATGTCAATAAAATACGTTTCATTTATATAGCCACTCATATTCTTATTTACTTCTCTGAGCTGCCACATCTTGCGGGAAGACCGTCTGATCCTGTCCACTATTACCCCAAGAATTACGCGTATGGGTGATCACTGCGGCTATATCTGAATCACTCAATAATGCACCAAATGCCTGCATGGTAGTCCCAGATCTACCATTTAGTAATATATCAATCTGAGCTGCTTTAGGACCGAGAACAACTGAGCTACCAATCAAAGCAGGAAATGCTGGAGGTAAGCCCTTGCCACTGGTCTGATGGCAGGCAATACAATTTATTGAATAAACCTGTTTGCCTCTTTCAAGGAGTTCTTCTGGAGTCCAATCGGCCTTTTGGGCTAAAGCCGCTTCTTCTTCCGCACCTTGTTGACGTTCAGCTAACCAATCATCATATTCAGGGCGAGACACAGCACGCACTACTATGGGCATAAAGGCATGACGTGTGCCACATAACTCGGCACATTGTCCACGATATACTCCTTCTTCATCTACAATAGTCCACATTTCGTTGATGAATCCTGGAATAGCATCTTTTTTCACTCCTAGATCAGGCACCCACCAAGCATGTAAAACATCAGCAGAGGTCAATAGAAATCTTACCTTGGTATTTACTGGTATTACAATTTCCTTATCAACTTCAAGTAGATACTCCGCGGTCTTTTCTTCTTGATTGGAAATTTGCTCCTCTGGGGTATTAATGTTGCTGAAAAACTTCACTCTTTCGTCTAGGTATTCATAATGCCAACGCCACTGATAACCAGTGATCTTAATGTCTATCTCAGCATTGCTGGAGTCATGAGTGCGCGTCAGAACTTGAGTTGCAGGAATCATTAACGCCACCAAGATGATAATAGGGACGACAGTCCATAAAATTTCTAATTTCAGGGAATGGCTGAACTTGGCTGGGGTGGGTCGCACACTCTTTCTATGAAAGATGATTGACCAAAGCATTATGGCGAAAACAAAAACACCAATAGCAAAACTAATCCAGAAACCAAACATGTGTAGATCAAATATCTCTTTGCTGGTCTCAGTGACTCCCACTGGTAGGTTATAGGGCTGGATAGCAAATGCTATCCCAGGAATAAATGCGGCAAATACCGCAACTAATTTCACAAGTAATTTTCTTGCAAACAATATTAATGAGTCAATCATGAATCTATCTATTTAATCTTATTTTATGAGTTATATTTATACTTACTATTATACCATATAATTCCTACAGCAAACAAACCTATACTTTAGTTTAAGAATGTTCTATAATAAAGTAATATATGTGGCAATTTTTTAAGAGAACATACAATATCTATTTCGCAGGGCAGGAATCTGGTTTTACCTTGTTTCTATTTCTGCTGGCTGGCTTTGCCCTCTATTACTTGGGTGCGTTCATGTTCCCTTTCTTTGTCGCAGTATTCATATCTTTCCTACTCAATGAGTTTGTAACCTTCCTCAAGAAGAGACGGCTATCACACCTACTCTCTGTAGCCATTACTTTCTTGTTATTTCTTTCCTGCTCATCTATACTCATATTCATGGTTTTACCCTTTTTATGGGCGCGACTTATTATATTCGCGCAAGAGTTTCCGTCTACCATAGAGCAAATTGGCAACTGGCTATATCTTTTGCCAGAGAATTATCCTGACTTCTTTACAACCGAAGACATTGACGGCTTCGTAGTAAGTTTACGCGAGCAACTGGTTGGTTATGGGCAAACAATAATCTCATCATCCTTGACCTCAATAGGTCAGATTACCGGGTTTTTTGTCTATATAATGTTAGTGTTGGTTATGGTTTTCTTTATTCTCAAGGACTATGACAAACTCACTGATTATCTAGTCAAGTTTTTACCTAAAGAGCATAAGATTATGAGTCGCCTAGGCACGAAAATGAAGGCGGAAATGCTTAGATACATTGGCGGCAAGTTATTAGAGGGATTCATAGTATTTGTTGTGAGTTGGATCACTTTCGCTATTATTGGTTTGAACTTTGCTTTCTTGCTGGCCATAGCGGTTGGTATTTCTGTGATCATACCTTATGTGGGAGCGGTCATAGTTACGGTCCCAGTCCTTTTAGTTGCTTACGCACAATATGGTGCGGAGGGTCTGTTCTTTTCTGTGCTGATCGCCTATATCATATTGCAGTTACTTGATGGTTATGTATTAGTTCCCCTACTCTTCTCTGAATTAATTAACTTGCATCCGGTCTCAGTTATTTTGGCAATCTTAATTTTCGGAAGTATCTGGGGGATCTGGGGAGTTGCTTTTGCCATACCTTTAGCTACTTTCATTAAAGCATTGTTGGAGTTCTGGCCAAGGTTACCAGATAGTAAAGTTAAATAAACTTTTTTAGAATCGGGCAGATATGCCTCATATTAATATCATTGAGTTCGTGCTCTTATATAGAGTATAGTAAATTATGAGTGACGCAAAAAATTCTAGGGCAAAAAACTCTAGTGCAAAATCATCCAACTCCACTCACTTTGGCTTTCAGCAAGTGGGGATAGAGGAAAAGGTTACTAAAGTCAATAACGTATTTAGCTCAGTTGCTGATAATTATGACTTAATGAACGATGCAATGTCTTTGGGCATTCATCGGTTATGGAAACGTAGTTTTGTATCTATGGCATCCTTACACCCTGGAGATAAACTATTGGATCTTGCTAGTGGTAGCGGTGACATAGCCATAAAAATAGCCCAGAGTTGCCCTAAATATGGCGAGTTAGCAGTCACTGATATCAATGCCGATATGTTAGAACAAGCAAAAAAGAATTTACTTGATAATGGCATAATAGACAAAGTCAAGTTTGAGATTGCCGATGCCCAAGACCTGCAATTCCCTGATGCGTATTTTGATAGTGCCTTTATGAGTTTTGGACTACGCAATGTCGCCGATAAGCAGAGGGCTTTGAACTCTGTCTATAGCAAGCTTCGCAGTGGTGGGCATTTTTGGGTATTAGAGTTCTCCCATCCAACGAATGCTACATTAGCCAAGGTCTATGATAGCTACTCGTTTAACGTCATCCCCAAGTTGGGACAGTGGTTAGCTAAAGATGAGGCAAGTTACCAGTATTTGGTAGAGTCCATCCGCATGCACCCCACGCAAGAAGAACTAAAGGATATGTTTATTAAGGCGGGCTTTATAAATTGTCATTATTATGACATCTCAATGGGTATTGTTGCAATACACAAGGGCGTAAAGCCCTAGCTGGAATGTCCTATAAATTAATCCAACTAAAATCAATAAAATAGTATGTGGCGCGCCTTAAGCATTATTAGAATATGTATCAAGTACGACTTAGGGCGTTTTCTAGTTGGTGTGCCTTGGCGTCTCAAGTTTCTACCACTCAAGATATTTATCATAGAGTTGCGTCTCCTGGGCTTCATTTTTGGTTGTTCTTCTAAGCCCAAAGAGGAGTGCCTGCGACTGGCATTGGAGGAAGGCGGACCTATCTTCATCAAGTTTGGTCAGATACTCTCAACTCGCACGGACTTGGTGCCTGCTCCACTGGTAACTCAACTATCCTATCTACAGGATCGGGTTACCCCCTGCCCTACTCAGCAAATAGAAGACATCCTAATAAAATCTTTAGAAGGAGAAATTAGTGAATATTTTAGAGAGTTTGATAAGAAAAGTGCTGCTTCTGCCTCGGTGGCACAAGTTCACTTTGCTATTCTCAAAAAAGAAAATAAAGATGTTGCGATAAAAGTTATCAAGCCGGGTATCCGCGAAGCCATAGCAAGAGATGTTAAATTCCTCTATGGCTTAGCAAAAATAGTAACCTTGGCCTACCCAGGTGCCCATAGATTATTATTGACAGAGGTGGTGCGGGAGTTTGAATATGTCTTAGGCAATGAGCTAGATATGCAACAAGAAGGTGCAAATGCCAGCCAACTCAGTAGAAACTTTAGTTCATCTAAGGATGCGGCCTTAATGAAAGTGCCCAAGGTTTACTGGAGTTACTCATCCAATGAGGTATTGGTAATGGAGAGAATAAATGGGGTGCCGATCAATAATATTACTGAGCTACGCAAACATAAAATTGATCTGCAGGGCTTGGCAGAGAAAGGTGTGCAAATATTCTTCACTCAAGTGTTTCGTGACTCGTTTTTTCATGCTGATATGCATCCAGGTAATATCTTCGTGGATATTAGTGACCCAACAAAGCCCATCTATGCTGGAGTAGATTTTGGCATAATGGGTTCTCTATCATCTGATGACAAGAAATACTTGGCACTGAACTTGCTCGCATTCTTTGAACGTGACTATCGCCGTGTCGCTGAACTACACATCAACTGTGGCTGGGTTAGTCGCGATACTCGGGTGGAACAACTGGAAGCAGCAGTGCGTGGAGTATGCGAACCAATATTCGCTAAACCCTTGAATGAGATTCCTTTTGGTCAGGTCATGGCAAATTTATTGCAAACAGCAAAAAGATTTAACATGCAAATCCAGCCACAATTATTGTTATTGCAGAAGACACTTATCAATGTCGAGGGATTGGGACGGCAATTATATCCGCAGTTAAACATCTGGGAAACAGCAACTCCTATTTTGAAAAGATGGCTGGCTGATGAAATCGGACCGAAGAATACCGCACGCCAAGCCAAACAACTATATCCAGAACTTATGACTCGTCTGCCAAAATTTATTAACCACATTGCTTGGGCTGCCGAGGACTTGGGCAATCAAGGTCCATCGGTTACAAAACAAGAGGAAGCGCTCATGCGGACTCGCAAGAAATTACGTCGCACTAGGGTATGGTTATGGTTGGCGACCACTACAGCGGCAGCTGGTCTTACAACCTTAGCAGTTCTACTTATATAATGATGCTATTATAGGACATTTTAGATTCCGATAGCTATCGCAACGTTTCTATTAATGGGAACTTCTTGCTTCATAGAGATTGCACCTTACTAATAGGACTCTAATAATAATTCCTGTTAGCAAGATGTCTTATGTTCTCTCCCCCAAAATATAAAGCAGGGGCTGTCCTCCAGCCATTTATTCACTAAATAAATGCTTGCCGCGATTGGTTTTTCTATTTATTGGGAATGTTTAGATTCCGATAGCTATCGCAACGTTTCTATTAATAAAAAAGGGATGATAAAATCATCCCATGAAGATAAAACTAAACAACAAACGTTGCTAATCTTATGTATAATTATACAAGATTAAATGCAGCAGAGAGGCTATTT
>JAAOII010000133.1 GCA_015163845.1 Candidatus Portiera sp. | reverse complement strand
GAGCCGATGTTATCATAGGCAATAATTGCATCATAGAAGGTACG
This sequence comes from Candidatus Portiera sp., assembly GCA_015163845.1. GTDB lineage: Bacteria > Pseudomonadota > Gammaproteobacteria > CBDBNL01 > JAAOII01 > JAAOII01. The sequence continues at coordinate 16,562 of JAAOII010000133.1, read as the reverse complement.
ACGATTGCCACAGCCACCACCATTCATGATTTCTGTCATATCAAAGACAGCAAAATAGGACGTAGATGTTCCGTGGGACCTTATGCTCGCTTGCGGGTCGGCAGTGTGTTGGATGAGGCGGCACACATAGGGAATTTCGTAGAAACGAAAAAGAGCAGAATTGGTGCTGGTACCAAGGCATCACACTTAAGTTATGTGGGCGATTCTGTCATTGGCAAAAACACCAACATAGGTGCGGGAGTCATAACTTGCAACTATGATGGCAAGAACAAACACAAAACCATAATTGGCGATAACACTTTCATAGGATCCAATAGTGCCTTGGTGGCACCGGTCAAGATTGGCAATAATGCAGTTGTTGGAGCTGGTTCGGTTATAACCAAAGGGGTGACTAATAACTCCTTGGCAATAACCAGAGCACCTCAGAGATCCTTGGCGAATTATACGACAGACGTGTCTAAGAAAAGCAATCCAAAGAAACGCCAGCCCAAAAATAAAAAATAATACTTATATACACTTATATAGTGCAAAATCATTAAACATCACCAACTATGACCAAACAAGATTACAGAGCAACCCTGAATTTACCTTCCACGGACTTTGCCATGAAAGCAAACTTGCCTCAACGCGAGCCAAAGATGCTGGAACGTTGGCAAGAGCAAGAAGTATATAAGTTAATCCGTAAAGCCCGTGCGGGCAAGCCAAAATGGGTTTTGCATGATGGACCTCCCTATGCCAATGGTCGCCTTCATCTTGGTCATGCAGTGAACAAGATACTCAAAGATGTCATATCCAAGTGTGCATCTTTGAATGGTTATGACTCGCCTTATGTGCCGGGCTGGGATTGCCACGGGTTGCCCATAGAAGTCAATGTAGAGAAGAAGTTAGGACGCCCCAGAAATGAAGATGACTCTGCCAAGTTCCGCCAAGCATGTCGTGCCTATGCGAAGAAGTGGATGGACATCCAGAGTGAAGAGTTTCAGCGCATGGGAGTAATTGGTGACTGGGACAAGCCCTATGTCACCATGGACTATCATACCGAGGGAAACATAATCCGTTCACTTGCTAAGATCTATGATAACGGACATATGGAACATGGCTATAAACCAGTCAACTGGTGTCTCCAATGTCAATCTGCCTTAGCCGAGGCAGAAGTAGAATATCAAGAAAAGGTTTCGCCAGGAATTAGTGTAGGATTCCCCTTGCCAGCAGAACAAGAATCCGAGTTCTTCAATCGCTGTGCTGGAGTCACTAAGGATTCGGGCGGTATTAGTGGCGAGGGAACTGGTGAGATAATGTTTGTTATTTGGACAACAACTCCATGGACCATCCCAGCTAATAGGGCAGTAACCTTGCATCCAAAACTTGAATACTCTTTGGTGCAGACAGAAAAAGATGGCAAGAAAATAAGATTACTCATGGCGAGCAAGTTATGTGAGGCAATGTTTGAGAAGTGGGGACTGCCCAACCAAGGAGTGCTTGCCAAGGTATTAGGAAACAAATTGGATAAGTTTAAACTACATCATCCTTATTATGCGGATAGAGAGTCCTTGGTTACCAATGCCGACTATGTTTCAGATGAAGAAGGTAGTGGTTTAGTGCATTCTGCACCGGCCTATGGACTAGATGATTTTTATTTGGGCAAGAGATATGATTTAGAATTGGATAATCCAGTAAATGATTATGGCGTTTATGCCGAGCCGACGCCAGAGATAGGTGGCTGGCACATCTTCAAAGATGAAGATAAGTTGGTTGAACTGCTGGAGCAGAGCGGACGCTTAATCCACAAAGATGATTATCACCATCAATACCCCCATTGCTGGAGACATAAGACCCCAACAATATACCGCGCAACTCGCCAGTGGTTCATCAGCATGACCAAAGAGGATTTGATCGGCAAGGTCTTGAAAGAGACGCCCAAGGTGAGATGGACACCAGAGTGGGGACAAAATAGAATTGAGATGATGATGAAGAACCGCCCAGATTGGTGCATATCCCGTCAACGTCATTGGGGCGTGCCCATACCTTTCTTGTTGCATAAAGAAACTGGCGACCCGCATCCACGCACAGTGGAATTATTGGAGGACATTGCCAAGGTGATTGATAAGGAAGGCGTGGATGGTTGGCATAAACTTGCCATAAAAGATATTCTTGGTGAAGAGGCAAAGGACTATGTCAAGAGCCAGCACATATTAGACGTGTGGTTTGATTCGGGCACCACCCATTACTCGGTGTTACGCCAAAGAGATGAATTAGAATACCCCGCCACAATGTATCTAGAGGGCTCGGACCAACATCGCGGTTGGTTTCAATCTTCCATGTTATCTGGAACGGCAATGGATGGCAAGGCACCCTACAAAGAGGTGCTAACCCATGGTTTCACCGTAGATAGTGAAGGGCATAAAATGTCCAAGTCCCTTGGCAATATCATTGAGCCAAGCGAAGTAATTAACCGATTGGGTGCTGATGTTCTGAGATGGTGGATCATCTCTTCTGATTACACCAATGAAATGGTTATCTCGCAAGACATCCTTAATTCATCTGGCGATGTTTATCGTAAGCTACGCAACACAATGAGATTTCTACTGGCAAACTTGCATGACTTTGACCCTACTAAAGACCTAGTGGAGCCCAACAAAATGTTGTCACTTGATCAATGGCTGATTGCCGAATCTTTAGAACTGCAAGAACAACTCAAGCAGGACTTTTACAACTACAGCTATCCAGTTGCCTGTCGCAAGATTCACTCATTTTGTGTGAGAGAATTGGGCGGCTTCTATCTAGATATTATCAAGGACCGCCAATATACAATTTACAAAGATAACCTTGCTCGTCGCTCAGCTCAGACGGCAATCTTCAAGACCTTGGAAGCCCTTACTCGCTGGCTCATGCCGATATTAACTTTTACTGCCGAAGAAATATGGCAACATATGCCAGGCAAACGCAGTGAGACCATACTTACTGAAGAGTGGTATGATGGTCTATTCTCTTTAGAGGATGTGGATAGCTTATGTAATAAAGATGAGTGGAAGCAAATCTTGGCAGTCAAAGAACAAGTCAACAGAGTCATAGAAGAGAAAAGAAACGCCAATATTATTGGAGCGGCTCTTGAGTCAGAAGTAACTCTTTTCTGCGACGAAGAATTGATGAGCACTCTGGCAAAATTAGAAGATGAATTGAAGTTCTTTCTCATCACCTCAGGAGCAAAGTTACAGCCCCTAGCAGATGCCACAGACGCCGATGCTACAGGAATGAATAATTTGAAAGTGAAAGTTCAACCAATCACTGGAGGTAAATGTGTCCGCTGTTGGCATAGGTTTAGTGACGCAAGTGATTTAGGTCAAGATGCCAAACATCCAGAACTATGTAATCGCTGTGTTAGCAACTTGAAGGCTCCCGGCGAAAGCCGCAAGCACGGATAATTATCCGCTCTTAGACAAAGATACTTAGACAAAGATACTTAAAAAAGATCCAAGAAGCCCTGCATTAAGAAAGTTCTTCTGGTTAAGAACTACTTAAGCACGACTCCATGGACCGCTATAATGTGGGGTCCCGGGATACCACAGCCCCGCTGCGAGCTTAACTGGCATTCCACGGCATTATTTTGTTGAGGAAAGAATTCTCCTCCTATTATTTCTCTCTTATATTATTCATCATCTGGTTAGATGTCTAGCTCAGATCTATTAGTGTGAAAACTAACGTTCCCCTGATAACAAAGACCTAATAACTCTTTTAGGAGTTTCTAAAATCACCTCTAAAATACCCGACTTAGATTCTAGTAAATACTGCTCATCCTCTAAAATATCATTACTATTAGAAGGATCTATTTTGTTCCTGCTAGGTTTATCTTGCCCTTCATTGCGAACTTTTGTAGTTGCTTCAATAACTTTAAATCCATAAAGTGGTAAAGTCAAACTATTGGCTTCTATTTGTTGCTCATCTAATATATGCTGCATATGTTGCGTATTATTATTAGCATTATGTGATTCATATCCACCACTTTGACTGCTACCTCGTGTGTTCTTTCCTATATGGTTCATTTTGTCCCCTCATATTTTATTATCATAAATTAACTTAGCAACACTCATATAAAACCCCCAAGCAAAACCCCCATGCAACCCCCTTGGCAAAACACCCATACACATACCTCGGCATAATCCATACAGCCACGCCTTATGTATGAGAATATACAGGCGAAGATTAAATGCCTAGATACACCCCTACATATCATTGGATATATAGATGCCAGAAAAGTTTTATTACGACCAGTGCACGAACACAGGTGCCAGAAATTTATAGCTGCTGGAGTTAATTGGGATATTGATCTAATGCTTACTTGCCCAATTTATATTAATGCTATATAAGTAACAAATATAATATGAAGCAAATGACTAAATGAACATTAATCCCGTCCTTAGCTATAGTGGAATTATATCACACCCCATCAGCTAAATCAACCTTTATAGACCACCATCACCCCAAACCGCAAACTTTCTTCCCCCCACTCAACTCATCCCATATTAATGTACTTATATTTTGATATACTTGGAATAAAACTTCTTCACATTTCCATCCATTTGTGATTTGTATTTGCATGTCCTTAATAATTCTTCTAGAGTTATTTTAAGATTTGTCAAAGGAATTTCATAAGTCACTAAGTCATAATCAACATTTTTATAAAACAATGCTATTCTCATTAAACTTTGCGATAACATAAGTTTAGGAATTTTGTAATGTTTTTCGAGAGTTTCATATGGGCCATAATAATAATCAATTGTAGTAACGAAACTAGGGTATGTTTTTCCCCCATCAGGTTCAAAGCTTATATCTGGAATTAGTATTCTACCAAAAAAGCCAAGATGTAAAGTGTTCTTGCCATACTCCGTAAGACTAGAATCTGGGAATGATTTATTTTCTTCAAACATTAAATCTACAATTCCACTGGCGCGACCATTTATTCTGCTAAACATATGCAACCTAACAGTTATTCCAGGTTTAGTAGAAGAAGTAAAAGATGCAGCTCCAACAAAATCTTTTGTGATTTCATCTTTTTCACAAATAGCTTCCCATTTATCTTTGGCTAATGTTTGTAGAGGGATGCTTAAAGCAACTAAGCTTATCAAACAAATCATTAATCTTTTCATTGGGTTAATATTATTATACATAGGAATATTATCCAAAGATATTTTCCAGAGTTTGGCTTTTTATTGACCCGTCTCGATTATGTTGGGACTTCCCTAAGAGAGCACCTGTTGTTGGATCATATACCTCAGTAGTTTCTATGGTGGTATCTTCTCTATAATATCCGATACCTAAAATCTTATTTGTTTCAGGGTTATACATTTCTATCTTATGAGCGCTTCCATCTGGTCTACAATATTGTTTGAGTAGTGAACCATCTTCATCGATTCCTTCTCTATACTCTAAGGTGCCATCTTCACGATAGTGTAGTTCACAAACACATTTGGAATCATCACTCTCAAATATTTGGATCCGCTTGACAGATTGATTGCCATGGTATTCAATGGTTTGCCTAAGATCATTTGATTCTAAATCATAGAACACTGATTTTTTAAGAGATCTATCATCATGAGTAAATGTCTTAACAACATGAGAGCTATTTTCTGATGAAATATCATGATGTTCAACTATATCCAACTTGCCCGTTGCATGAAAGTACTCTCTTCTAACCAAGACCTTTCTACTGGGATGATAATATTCTACTTGTTTCTCTTGATTTGCTTTGTATATCGTATTAACTCCTGGAATATTAGCGTCAATGAATATAACTTTCGATTCAGGAGACAATGTCCAGAAAGAAGTTAATTTTATCAAGTTGCCATTGACCTCATCATATTCCTCTTCACGTTCTATCATTTTATTGGAATTGTAAAATCTTCTTAAAGTAACCTTTCCATATTCATTTATACCTTCTCCCTTAATTATGGTCTTATCTGCGCGATAGTATAATTTGATTATAGTATCTCCGCTGTCTCCATCGCAGTCCTCTACTAACTCTAAGTCCCCGCCTTCATTATAATGGCGTCGCAATATTGGGTATTTGTCATCATTCTGGAATTCATCAATACGTTTTAATGTTCCATCGGATCTGTGATGTTTTGTTTCTTTGAGTATCATTTGGTTTCCTCTATATAAATAATATTGTTAATAAAAAATCTGTAACTTTAAAGAATGATGGAATCTTATAGATTATTGGGTGGAGTTTGGGCTGCTACGGGCACGACCGATGTCTAACATTTTATCTGCTACTGCTTTATACTGTTCCTTGGGGAAACTTTCATGCTCATCTTCCAAGGTCCATACGCCACTGCGGACGGCAAATCTAACTTTCTTCTCCGCATCAATATCATCACACCAGCCATAGTGATCATCTCCTTCCAGTATACTTAATGTATTTTTTGATATATCGCATAATGCTTGCTCTAGTTCAAGATTAAGAGAGCGATCTTTTGGCAACATATTACTTAACACATGAAAATATTCTAAAGCATCAGGCATGTCTGCTAAGCAAGAGGGTAGGGGATCTATGTTCTTGGCTTTCATATATTTCTCCAACTGGACGCCAGTATTCTCAAGTAATTTCTTACTCCTACTTTCACATTCAGTCATGGTTATGATGTTGTCAACAAAGTCCTGAACCATTTGTTGAAACTCATCCAATGCTTCTTTGATTAATTCAGACATCTTTTCTGCAAAATGTGGATGTGAATCTGCACTATCCTTAATTTCCCTTTCCATCTTAGATAATGTTTTGTGATAATCTTGGAAGTATTTTCTTTTATACAAATTACCATTCTCGTCTTTGTCATCTTTCTCATCATTATCTTCGCCGTCATATTTTTCTTCTTGGTCTTCAACAACATCTTCTTCTGTGGAAGTCGGGTTTATTAATGTATCAACCGCTACTGGTTCACCAGCAGCACTGAAGCTATTTGCAGTTACACTATTGTTTAGTGCATAGAGCATTAGTTCATTGGCTATGAGCATATCCTTTGATGTGGGATCTTTTAGTTGCATGATATACCTGTATAGTTGAGATGCCAAACGTATATGTTTATTTATCTCATCAAATTCCTCGCGATATTTATCATGAAATGCTTGAGTGGATGCTAACTGAGCATAGAGTTCCATCATCCTCCTATATTCTTGGCAGAATCTGTCAGCATTATCCTTACTCATGACTTTGGCTATAAGATTATCCCAATGCTCCTCAGAATTCTTTTCTTTATTCATAACCAAAGCATCCTTGATCTTTTGATAAGCCATCTCAAAAAGTGTAAGCAAACCAGAGATGCTTTGCAGGGTATCCTCTAGGTCTTTTGAAGTATATCCTTGTAACTCATCATAATCATTTAGTGCTTGCTTTAAATCACCAAAAGTCAAATTATAGTCAACGATTAGACCTTCCTTCTTACCAGGATATACTCGATTGACTCTGGCAATTGCCTGTAATAAAGTATGGTCTTTCAATGACTTACATAGATATAAGATAGTATTCTTGGGTGCATCAAAACCAGTGATGAGTTTATCTACTACTATTAGAATTTGCGGGCTAGGCGATTCTTTGAAATCTTGAATTGCCTGCCGCTCATAAGCCACGGCACTTCTGCCATCTTTAATAATCTCTGTTTCCCAGAACTTATTGACTAGCTCCAATGCTTCTATTTTACTAATAGAATCCACATCCACTTCTGTTTCTTTGTTATCTGGACTAGGAGGAGAAATAATTACTTTACTCGCAATACCAAGTGCTGTAAGTGCTTGATGATATAAAATAGCATGTGCTTTACTTGGTGCCACCAATTGGGCTTTAATGTTTTCTGCGGCTTCTGGATATAGGCCTGTATGGCTGATGTAATGCTTTGCTATATCTTTTGCCCTCGCCCCTATTAATGACTTCAGTTGTCTTAGAGTGTATATGCTGGAAAAGTTGCGTTTGATTCTATTGGCCTCATTAGTGGATAGCCCCTTTGTTGCCTCTGCTGTTGCTTGATCAATCTCATTATCATTAACATCCAGAGTTGTTTCCCTTGCCTCATACATTAGTCGGACAACTGTTTTATCTTTCAACGCACTCTTTATAGGATAGGAAGGCGTAATAAACTCACCAAATGTTGCAAAAGTGCTATTCTTGTAGCGATCAAGTAGAGGGGTGCCAGTAAAGCCAATATAACAGCCATTGGGTAAAATACGCCGCATGGCTTTAGCATAATCGCCATATTGAGTGCGGTGACATTCATCCACTAATAAAAATATATTCTTGCTTTCGTTTATGAGCGGCTTATCAGTTTTGCTATCAACCACAGCATTCTCAAACTTATGCACATTAGCTAAAATAACTGGAGCACTTTTATTAATAATCAAGTCACGTAAATCCTTGCCGGTCTTAGCTAACTTATAATCAAGATTACTTTCTTTGAGATTGCTTACCATCTGGTCATTCAGTTCCAAACGATCAGATACTAAAATCACCCGAGGATCTTCCGCCCCTAAAGACCTCTGCAAGTTCTTGATGAGTAAAATCATCACCATGCTCTTGCCCGAACCCTGAGTATGCCATATGACTCCACCTGCTCTGCGTGTGCCAGAACTTGACTGGGATTCTTCCCCCACCCTAATCAAGGAATTCTTAACTACAAAGTATTGATGCGACAAGGCCATCTTCTTGGAGTGGTTACCAATGATAATAAAATTCCGCACTAAATCTAAAAACCTTTCACGATTGAAAAGTGAAATCAGGAATCTATTCTGGTCATTATCAAAACCTCCTTTGCTATTAGTTTCTTTTGCAATATTTGTTTCCTGATAAAGATCACCATCCATTAACTGAAGAACATCTGACGGCACATCTGCATTCAATATGCCACTTATATATTCTTCACTAAAGCCCAGATTATCTTCATCCTCCTCACGCCAACCAGCCCAATAGTTCTTATCACCACCAATAGAAGCATACTGTGCTTTGTCTCGAGCATTCTGTTCTTCATCACCACCATTCTGTTGTTTAGATCCAGCATTGATAGCAGCGACAATCTGTACAAAAGAAAACAACCTAGTTATAGATGTCTGGTATCCCTCAATTTGTGTTTTTGCTTGGACAAGATTAACCCATGGCGACTTACACTCCACCACTGCCATGGGGATGCCATTAACGAATAATATGACATCTATCCTTTTATGATTACGACCTTGGCTCGCATCAAACTCACAAGTAAAATGGAAATGATTATTATCCAAATTATCCCAGTCCATATATTTGAATGGTTTGAAGCCAGCTACTTTAGTGTCACCACTCTTGTCAATATTAGTTCCACTTATCAAGAGTTTATAGATTTCTATATTACTAATGATTAGGTCATTAGCATTAGGGCTGAGTTCACGGATAGCAGTGGTTATATCACTTTTAGTAAAGTCACCGCCGTTTATTGCAGCAAGACGTTCTTCAAGGATATCCTGCAAGAGGAAACTGCTATTACCCTCTCTCTCTTTACGCACTTGTTCCCTAGATAGATATTTCCATCCCAAATTATGCAATACTTTCATTGCAGGTAATTGAGATAGGGTTACTTCGTTGTAATGTTTCATAGTAGTAGTTGTTGGTTAACTTGCTTGTTGTAATTCGATCTCTATTTGCTTGTTATTTTTCCTTTTGGGTGGTGGCTCACTACATATTTGTTGCATGCCCTTAATATGTGTTGGGCATAAAATTTCCATAGCATTCATAATATCTTTTATGCTTTCAGGAATTGCATCATAAGAAGATATCTTATATATATTACTATCTGCTGGGCTTTTAGCATGACTCCCTTTATTGGTAGAGTCGCTTATTACCAAAGCATGAATAGTATTATCTATTTTAGTGGCAGTATTTTTAGAACTAATGCTGGTATTATTATTTCCATCATTATTTATTTTTTGAGCTCTATCATTAAAAATTTGTTCTATGATGTCTGTTAAACCTTTATTATCAGGACAATATATATAACCAAATGATTCTATTAATCTACGCAATGGGTTAGCAGCAATCATTTTTTCATACTGAGTAAGTTTTCCCCTTTTTAGAAAAAAACCATGTACTTGCTTAAATATGTTGTAATACTCTGATATATTTTTTAAGTATTGTTTATGCATGTTTTTTATTCTTATTGTGGAATGATCTAGATCATGAGTATTTGTTATTTCATAATAATTATATTTGTCAGAATCATGTTGTAATGGATAAGATAACTGCTCAATTAACCTGATATTATGTGTTAGCAAAATGAATTGGGTTATTGATTTTGAATTATCATCATCAACATCATCATTTTTGATAGCATTGACTATAGCAGCTATAGCAAAATGAAAATGTTCATCATCAAAGCTTGTTATAGGATCATCCAAGATTACACACAGATTTTTGCCAGAGATAATTTCACTATTTATGGAATGTAAGAAATAGATTAATGCAATCATATTTTTTTCTCCTCGGCTTAAATGTTTAGCTGGTTTCTCATTTCTTTTGATAGTATACCCATTCTGGTTTTCGGAAATATTAAACTGTACTCTTTGATTATGAAAACAAGCATTTAATTTTTCATTTAATTCTACCAAACTTTGATCGCTGTTACTTATGAGTTCCATCGTTTTATTGACTACATCATCAGCAATTTTTTCATCACTCTTTAAAGAAGATATCTGTTTTGCCATTTGATTATAATTATCAATCCATTTATTCTTTATGATTATAGATTTAGTTGCTTCATGTAATGCCTCACTCCTTTTTAATTTAATATCTCCAGTATATTCATCATTTTTTGTTATAATTTCATCCAATAATTTTACTTTGCCTGTAATATCTATGGGAGGCACTTCCACAGTTGCATTTTGGTGCTTTATAAGGTTGAGCTGTTTATTTTCCAAGCATTTAAGTAGTTCATTTTGGAAGGCATTGTATCTTTCAGTGTCTTCAATTAATTTATCAAATAAATTTGTATATGATTCCTTATACTCAACATAGAAACTTTCTGAGGGGAGCTTTTCTTTCAATTCATGGATATTAATTAATCTTAACTTGACACTCTTTATCTCATCAGTTATATCCTTCTCAAGTTTTTCATAATATTCGTTAAAGCGGGTAGCTATCTTTTGCCATAAGTCATCATCTATACCCTGGCTACAAAACTGGCATTTATCCTGTGAATTATGTTGTTCATGTAAAGTTAATCCTTGTCTTACCCACGTATTAAATTCATCTTTATTTTTAAATTGATCCGTATTTTTGGGATCTACCTTCTTATTACATAATTCAACCACTTTGTTGAATTGGCCCTCCATTTTTTCGACAGTAATCTTTAAGCTCTCATCGCTCGTAAAATTAATAGGAGCTATAGTTTCTTTAGAATCTTCCTTAGCAATTTTCTGTTGCTTAAATATATTCTCGTCCAAGTCAACAGGCGGCACCCAATTCTTATTTCTAATTTCCTTATCTAACTCTTCAATATAAATTAGCATCTTCCTCTTATCAAAACTGCTAAAGTTGTTTTTCCCAATCCGTCCAATATCATCTTTAATATCGCGGGCCCATCCAGATAACACATCATTTAGACCGTTCGTTTTCTTGCCTACTTGATCTTGTATTGAACTTAGGATATCCCCTTGATCTGATAATTCATCAATCAACTTAGATGTCTCTCCTAGATATAAAACTTTTTCTATTTCTGCAAGGTCAGAATTCCCTTCTTTATATTGGTCAAGTTTAGAATACTGCATCTTAGAATCAATATAATCAGGAGAAAAAACACGAATATTTTCACTTGTTGTATTTGAGCTACTGTCAATCAATCTATCTATGAGATGATTATCTATATCTCCGAGCATTCTAGAAATAGAACTTTTACCAGAACCATTTCTGCCATAAATCACGTTACATTTGCTGAACTCTTTAGCATCCGCCACCCATTCAAATGTATTGCATATATCATTTGGATAGATGTCGTTAATTTTTTTAACTATCGTATAAGTATTACTGTCATTTGTCATAATTGTTTCCTCCGTATTAAATTGTTAATAATAAAATAAATCCCTCTTCATGTGCTAAATATACAACCATAAATCAAACTTTCCCATTTGACGTGTTATTGTAGATATTAAGTATTCTTTCATATTAGTGTTTGGCGTTTTTGGTTATGTTGCCTAACAACTTTTGTATTAATCCCTTGCGTTGTAATTCGTATTTAGATAGTATTGTTTCTAGCAGATATATTTTCCTTTCCCAAGTTAGAACTTCGGTAGATATTTTGTTTTGTTCTTTTATATCTGGGATAGGAAGCAGATGTTTGAGAATATCTGATTTCCTAAGTCCAATCTGTGAGGTTCCATTGCCGAGTCGCTTAATAGATCTGTTAATCTTTGGGCTGTTAATTAATATTCTTAAGAATTGAATATTGTTTTGACTTTTATTACACAATCTGAATACATGGTCGCCAAGCACATATTTATTGGCGGTATCTATAATGGCAACTTTCCCTAAGATATTCCCATGGCCTATATCATCTTTTGGCATTATTAGATCGTTAACCTCTAACATGTGCTCTGTGGTATCTGTCATTTTCTTTTTAATCAACTCTCCTGAAGAAGATACTCCTCCCATATCAATTACAAAATACTTTCCTTGTTCTACTAGCACATCCTTTTTAGACGGAACCACTTCTATATTAAAGATTTGTTCTAGTGTAATCATTGGATATTTTTTTAGATTATCCTCCAATAACTTCTGTAGGATACCAGAACGTTGTTTATTATGAGCGGTTATCTGTTTTTTAATGTTGTCAATAGCAGTATCCCAAGTTGAGATAGTTTTGACTATTTCTTTTTGCTCTTCTATGGAGGGGATAGGAATTTTTAATTTAACTATATCTGCTGGATATACATGAGGTTGTGCCCCACCTTGCTGATATGAGTATAAAATATTTTGTTGGTTCTGCAAGTTCAAGTAAACATAAGAAATATCAGTTTTTTTAGGATCTATTACTTCTACGGTAGAACAATCTGATGCGAATATAGGTTGTGTAAAAAAGTTAACAAACCCCGCATTTGCTCCAGATGCACTTACTGTAATTACATTGCCATCTCTATTGGATTCACTATGATAATAAGCAGGTGCTTTCCCTCCAGCAATTACTGGTATGCGGCCACTTTTTATTTTGTCTTTAGTTACACTCATGCCCTTGCGGACAAAGCATAACTTATCTAAATCCACCACAGAGCATTTTCCATTTGATTTAATATTCTTATGCTTCATGCTATATCCTCCAAGAACTTCTTCATTTGTTTTTGGGTTTTAGCCAGTTGGCTTTCTAGCTCGAGTATTTCTTTTTGGACTTTGGCGACATTTACTTTTTCTTCTTCAGGAAAGCTATCAACATAGCGGGATATGTTGAGGTTGTAGCCGGTCTCTTTAATTTCATCCAAGGTGACTTTACGAGAATAGCGTTTTATTTCTTTGCGGTCTTTATAAGTATCTATTATTTTAGTTAGGTGTTCTTCGCTAAGTGAGTTTTGATTTCTTTCATCAATATATTCAGCACTGGCGTCTATGAAGATTACATCTTTGGCGTCTGCTCTGGGGCCGCCTTCTTCTCTTTTTCTGTCAAAGATGAGAATGGCGACAGGTATGCCAGTGGTCTGGAATAGATTGGAGGGTAAGCCGATGACTGCGTCCAACAAGTTCTCTTGGATAAATGCTTGGCGGATAACTCCTTCAGCGGCTCCGCGGAAGAGAACTCCATGGGGGGTGATTACAGCTACACGTCCTTTGCCGGGTTTAGCTGACTCAATCATGTGGGTGATGAAAGCCCAGTCGGCTGCTTTGCTGGGAGGTATCCCACGATGAAAGCGACCATAGGTGTCATTCTCTACTCTGTCTCTGCCCCAATTCTTGAGGGAGAAGGGTGGATTAGCTACTACTAAATCAAAGGTTTGCAGTTTGTTGTTTTTGTCAACTAATTTTGGGTATAGAAGAGAATCGCATTTATGGATGTTTTGTCCAGAATGGCCATGGACGAACATATTCATTTTGCATAGAGACCAAGTGCCAGAGTTGTTTTCCATGCCATGCAGGAATACTTTTTTAGGTTTGACTTCTGCTGCTACTTGGAGAAGGAGTCCGCCAGAGCCAGCCGCTGGATCACACACATTGTCATGGGCAGAGGGGTCGGCAAGTTTTGCCAAGAGGCGTGATATTTGGCGGGGGGTAAAGAACTCTCCAGCTTTTTTGCCCGCATCTGATGCAAATCTTTCTATTAGGAACATATAGGTCTCGCCTATGATGTCGCTCATGTCTGGTTGGGGGCGCAAGTCCAGTTTGTTGAATGCCTCAAGTAATTGTCTAAGGAGGTCATTGCTACTTTGTATGCCACCTAATAGAATGGGGCTGTTAAATTTCACTCCTTGGAACACATCCTCAAGTTTATCTTTATTGACTTCATCATATTCTTTTATGTCGGCAAATGCTTTATCAATGATTGCTCCCAGTGGTTGATCAGTATTCTTTTGCTTATATATAGCATTGAAAGTAGCATTATCTGGAATATTAAAATCCAATGACTCACGGTATGATTCTTCGCGGTCCTTGTGACCTTTTATATTAGCAGGCATTTCTTCTAATAGGGCTTCTTGGATGTCGGATATATATTTCAGGAACAGCATATGCAATATGAAGTCCTTGTAGCTAGTGGCGTCCATTGAGCCCCTAAAAATATTACAGGCATCCCATACAATCTTTTTGACCTCTTCAAATTTATCTTCGGCTTTGCCTTGAATAACTCCTTGGTTAATCCCCTTCTTAATCTCTTTATCTTTAGTTTGTTCTATCATTTTCACTCCTTGTGTTATTAATTAAATTATCTAATTTGGTTTTTATCATTAAGTTTCTCTTCTCTAATAATTCTTGTGTCAAAGCATTCTCTCTTAAACGCATTTCTTCTATGTCTGCGACCTGCCTCTGGATGTCAATATTTGGAATAGGTATCTGCAAATCCATGATTTCTTTGCGGGGGATATATTTGATCATAGTTCCGACTGACCTGCGTTTCAGATGATGCATTGTGCTGGAGCGGTTAAGCTGCCAGCAAACATAGGCAGGCAATAGGTGCTGTGCTGGATTTATTCTTATGATCTGGAAGAATACAGAGCAAATTGACCTAGGTAAGGAATCTGGGATGAGAGCAGCTAAGAAACGATCTCCATGAGAAAGTAATAAGATGTCATCTGGTTCTAGGCGCATGGTGCGGCCATCTAAATAACTTTCCGCTATCAGCTTAAGATTCTCTGCTATAAGTGGCTTTCCTTCACGGACATCTTTTATGTTTATGAATGGAAGCCATCTTCTGTTGATATCATAAGAATCTATACCCTTCTTAGATAGTTCTTCGCGACTTTGTGGCTTGATATCACGCCTGTTAATGGAGTTATACCCCATCTTCATTTCCGCAATATCTCCGAGCTTTAATGTCCTATTCACCATTTTATATTTAATACCTATAATCATAATTTAACCTGTATGATAGTATTATACCACATAATATAGAATATGCAAGTATATACCCCTACTTTTTTACTTAAATAGTAAAAAAGATGGCTGATACGGGCTAAATGGACTGGATCTGGGCATTGGGAGGTAACATTCTGCCATGCATATGCAAGATTTAGCTTATATATTAGAAGTAAGAGGCGGGACCAATGAGGGTGTCACCTATATGCTTAGCAAATAAAGCATATATCTTGGTGTTTTCTCCTTGTAATGTGTGAAATTTGTAGTAAATATCTTTAACTAGGAAAACTCATTATGAGACAAAATAACTTGGTGGCAGAGACATCAGTCAAGCGGCCTGCTCCCCTCAATGGAGCAAATGGCAATTTAGTAAATAGCAGTGGTTCAAGGGTATATTCTGACGCACTTGATGAATTGCAAGAGGCAGGGATGGATGAAAAGCAAGCAAAAGCAGTAGCTAAGATAGTTAACCGCCTAAGTACTCGTATGGACAATAAATTCATTGTGGCAAATGATAGATTTGTTCAAGTAGACAAGTTCATTGCTGTATCTGAAGCGACAATAAGTTTTATCTACAAACTGGCGGGAGGAATATCTATTCTTATATTAGCTGCTGGCATAAGATTGTTATTTTTTTAGTTTAGTGATATAATTATGAACATGAATAGAAATTTTATGTTTGGGAAGAAACCAGAAGATACTCCTCCGCCAGATATGGACAAGTTGATAGCTAGGATTGAGGCAAGAAATCGTATCTATAGTGTGACCACTGATATTTTTTTAGTGCTTGTGGGTGTTTTTGCAACCCTACTTCTTACATATAATATATGACTAAGGCAGCTATGAATAAGTTCCTTATGTTTTGGAAGAAGCCAGAAGATACTCCTCCGCCAGATATGGACAAGTTGATAGCTAGGATTGAGGCAAGAAATCGTATCTATAGTGTGACCACTGATATTTTTTTAGTGCTTGTGGGTGTTTTTGCAACCCTACTTCTTACATATAATAT
>JAAOII010000132.1 GCA_015163845.1 Candidatus Portiera sp. | reverse complement strand
CTAAAACTGGTTGTAAATTGTCATAGTTAAGTCCATGCCCAGCATTGACTTGTAAGCCCAAAGAATTAGCATAGTCAGCTCCCTCAAATAATTCAATAAGTCGCTGTTGTTGTTCTGCATCATTTGTTGCATCGGCATAAGCCCCAGTGTGTAATTCAATTATGGGGCAGCCACTCTTTTTAGCAGCATCAATTTGTTGCTTATCGGCATCTATGAATAATGATACTTGGGTCCCCTGCTCTTTTAATTTGGCATTGGCTGTAGCAAGCCGAACTTCAAGGTCTTTGTTGAGTAAATCAAGTCCTCCCTCTGTGGTTAACTCCTCACGCTTCTCGGGAACGAGGCATACATAATCTGGTTTTACCTTATAGGCGATCTTCAGCATTTCATCAGTGAGTGCCATTTCCAAATTGAGACGTGTGTCGATATTTTCTTGTAAAGCGAATATATCTTGCTCATTAATGTGGCGGCGGTCTTCACGCAAGTGGGCCGTTATGCCATCAGCTCCAGCCGCCTCAGCTACTAAAGCAGCTGCAACAGGATCAGGATACTTTGTACCTCGTGCTTGACGGATAGTGGCAACATGATCTATGTTAACTCCTAATAAAATCATTTTAAAATAGTAACTTAATTATTTAGTTGTTTTCTTACTTATTTATCGTCTTACTTGGCACCTTTACGAGAATACTCAACAGCGGTGCGAATACGTTCATCCACATGGTCTTTTGAGTTCCATGGTAAGAAGTGATTGATCCCTGGCAAAACCTTAAGGTCCAGTTTGGCATTAATCATCTTCTCTTTCATAAAATCAACATTCTTCACTGATACCAGAGGGTCCTTCTCACCCTGCAAAACCACTACTGGCATTTTAATATCTGGCCACATAGCCGGGAATTGTTTCGCTTCTTGTTCCAGGGCAATAACCTCATCATTAGCATTGCGTAAGTTCCTAGGTAACAAATATTTGAAAGGTGGATATTGGCCTACTTTTTGAATGCTTCGCGGATTGTCCAATTCAGGACTGACAGAACCAGCAAGAATGACAGCGCCTCCTAATTTATCCTGATACAATGCCGCCATAATTGCCACCATGGTACCGCCATAGGAATGACCTACTATGATTGGCTTTTCACCAGTTGAGCTTTCAGTCAAGAATTGTTCCATTATTTCAACCTGTCGCATTATTGGAACTGCTCTTTGTGGCGAGCTATCGCCAAAACCTGGACGGTCAACACTTATATATTCAAATCCAGATGGGACCTCTGCCAAGTAATCTTTCCAAGCCCCTTTGCTACCCGGGGTGCCGTGGATAAATATAACTCTCTGCCCTTGAGGGTCGCCAGCACTGTGGTAGAACATCTTTCCACCAATATCACTCGGTAAATGGACATGGTCTAGTTTTGGCTGACTTATATCCGCGTCTATCTCGTCGTCTGCTTTAGCCACTCCTATATTAGCATTTGCAATAACAGAAATAAGTAACGGGATTGTTTGTAATATCTTACGTAACTTCATAGATATATTATAGGATATTGTTAAAATTAAATATCAGAATCGTCTTGATGAATGCTTTTAATTAACAAACCTCTACTGGAGAGACGTCGCGACTCTAACAGATGATGAATGATCTGGCGTGCCAGTTGTTTAGCTACATGTCTGACCTGCGGTTGTTCATAATTCTCTTGTTTAATTTTAAATAAATCGTTTCCTCTAAAACAATTTGTGGGATTATTATCTGCTGAAAGTGTGAAGCCATTGATGGGATCATAGACGTAATAATTATCATCTTCTATGGGGGCCATAGTTTTATAGTCAATATCAAATGATACAGCATAGCCGACAGCTGCAAATAGCTGCAATTCAAATTTGCGCAAGTTCCCCTCGGATGATTCTTGCGATTCAGCTAACATAAAAGAATGGAATTTATCATACAAGTCAGGATGCGAAT
The DNA here is from genome assembly GCA_015163845.1 of Candidatus Portiera sp. Lineage (GTDB taxonomy): Bacteria > Pseudomonadota > Gammaproteobacteria > CBDBNL01 > JAAOII01 > JAAOII01. Next base: position 6,305 of record JAAOII010000132.1, on the reverse strand, counting down.
CAAAGGGCTTAAGTAGCTTATATAGTAGCTCGGTTAAGTAAAAAAGTATTGTGAGAGCACTACCAGAATATACATTATGACGACAACCACACTCCACCGCCCGCATGGTCTTTAAGTCACTTTTACCTGACCAACTAACCAATAACTCCATAGTAGGTTGTAATAAAGAGTAGCTACCTTTCTTTCTTTTCGCCCCGCGTGCCAACATATGCACTATACCGTGATTACGGGTGAAAAAATGCCCTATGATACTGGTCTCACTATAAGAACGTCTATGCAATAGATATGCTCTCTCCTTATCAGCTCTGTTGATCGTTTGAATCTGCTGCATCACTTACCAAGCATTGCCTTAACTGGAGCAAAGCTCTGGCGATGAATTGGCGAGGCACCATATTCTTGCAAAGCACTTAAGTGTGCCTTAGTACCATAACCCTTGTGCTTAGCAAAACCATAGGAGGGATAGTCACTATCTAATTCAATCATCAAGTTATCCCTCGCCACTTTAGCTAAAATCGAGGCGGCAGCAATACAAGCCATTTTAGCATCGCCCTTTATTAGAGTTAGCACTGGAACTTGATCCACTCTTGTAGATGCTTGATCTAGTTCATAACTACTCGCTGGATTATTATCCACTCCCGAAGATGCTTGATCTAGTTCATAACTACTCACTGGATTATTAGTTAAATCATACTTATATATTCCTATTGGCGGGACCTGATTACCATCAACTATCACCGCCTCAGATTTTCCTGCTATGGCAAATGGCAAGCCCTCTGCTGCTCTTTTCATTGCCAACAAGGTTGCTTGTAATATGTTTATTTCATCTATCTCAGCAACTGATGCGGACGCAATCTGCCAGGCGAGTGCTTTATTCTTGATGGCCTTAGCAAGATTATTGCGGATGGTCTCAGATAGTTTTTTAGAATCATCCAAGCCAACAATTCTATGATTATCATCTAGGATAACAGCCGCAGCAAATACTGGTCCAGCTAAAGGACCGCGCCCTGCCTCATCCACGCCAACCAATTGTTTAGCTACAGAATAGTTCAATGATTCCATCTAAATTATTTTCCAACTTCTAATGTTTATTATATTATTATCACTATAACCTTTGTGTCATGTGATTATCTCATTGTTATTTTATAGTAGTTATTATGAGAGTATTTTATAATAGAATTATGAGAGTAATAATATTTGGTGGATATGGATTCATTGGCAGCAACTTAATTGAGTTGCTTGGTGATAACCCACAAATATCTCATATAACTCTGCCTATCTTTGGCGACAACATTCACATCCCCAGTAGGATTAAACCTCTCATTGATTCAGACAAATTGAGTTGCACATCCTATAACCCTCAATCTCAAGAATCTATTAACCACATACTAGAAGGACATGACTTAGCCGTGAATTTAATTGGCATACCCTACGAATATAATAGATATGCTCTGCAGGAATTAGGCAGCAAATTCTTCCAACTTCCAAATAGCAACTCTATTGAAAATAAACGCGATGGGATGAGAAACTTCAATTTCACCCATAACAAATTAGTCGGTCTGATAGCTGGGGCATGTCGGACTGCAAGAACTCATCTAATCCACATCAGTGCTCAGGGAGCCAACTCCAAATCCGCCTGCAGATATTTAGCAAGCAAAGGAAGAGGGGAAGAGCATGTGGCATCTTTAACTAACTGGACTCTAGTCCGACCAGGAGTGGTTTTGGAAGAGGATGCACTCTTTGTCCGCAAGATGCGGCGACTGGCGCGACTATTACCAGTGATGCCCCTGCCTTTGGCAAAAAGTCGTCAACAGCCCGTGACATTAAAAGATCTATTGGATTTATTAAGCAAGGTCATAGAAAAGCCGATGGATTATAACCAAGCAACTTTGAATTCTGTAGGCGACAAAGAAATGACTATGACAGAGATAATCAGACAAGTAGCTAATCCACGCTGGATTATTCCAGTCCCATCTATGTTTAATCTACCCATGGCTTTAGCTGCTGAAATGATAATGCGCAATCCAATAATAACACGTGACAACCTCCGTGCAGCAAATGCCTACCAGCCAGTAACTAGCTCAGCCAATCCTATTCAGCAGAATAAGTAATAGCTTAAGGAAGGGATATATTTGGGTACTTATATTTGCTGTTGAAATAATAGAAAAGTTGCACCAAAATTATGCTAGAATTTAGATACCTTTAGCTTATTGAATTCTTTGCTAGGAAAGACCCTCTTCATTACGTCTACATAATATTTTTCTGTCTTGTTTTTATCCAGAGGTAATATTAAATTAACACTGTCATCTAATATTATGGGGGTGATTGGAATCAATTAAAACTTACTCGCTTTGGTGTTTTTCTGTGCGAATAATTTCCCGTCCTTTCAAATCATAATATTCACTTACATATTTTTTAGATGGGCTGGATTGAGATTTAATGATTGAAAAACGATCCAAATAATGTAAAGTCCCATCCCATCTATAATGTCGTACTTCTAATAGCTGACCATAACCATTGTAGAGATGTCTCTCATCTATAGTCCCATTGCTGTGGTAATAAGTTGATAAAACCAAGTTTTGATTATAAAGATCTTCAAAATCTTTCCTCTCAATAGTGCCATCTTCTCGATAGTATATTCAGCCTTCCACTGGAATAGTTGTGCAGGAGGATAAAACTATAACAAAAAACATTACTCCAATGCAGATTCTAATAGCTACCCGGGTATTTAAATAAAAAGACATGTCTAATTAACTCTCTCTTTTGGATTTAAAAAATTATAGAAATATTTAATACTTGACTCAGATACTATATCTAAGATTAGAACCCAGAATACACACTAGTTATTCGCCTTAGTTTATTTTGAACTCTCTTATACAAAATTCTATTATTTCTTCTCCTCTTGCATCTATATCTTTTTTATTAAAATCATTATTCTTCTTAATAGTACTTCCTATTTTAATGGTATCCTTAACACAGGATTCTAAATAAACCTGCACTTTATCGGCTGGTGCCTTATTTGAAGCGGCTTTATTCTTAGCTGCTTCCAGTAAACATATATTCCCTATTTTATCTTTCTCATAGTCATAACTACTTTCTTCAAAGCCATAGTGAGACAACTGTATACTACTATTACTAGAAAATATATGTTCTTTATCTAATTTTCGATACTCATTGAATTTCAGCTTGTCACCGCTGTAGGAGTGAAGAATATATTTTATCGCTGAATTACTATATATCTGTTCTCTTAATTTATTCTTAATATACGAATTACCTCCGTAGTACTCACAGAAATCTACTAATAGTTTATTAATTTCATTCAACTCCATACCTCCAGATACAGCAGAACTCAATTCATGAATATCAGCCTTAGGATTTGTTCCTCTTAACTTATATATTCTGATCTCAATAGCTTCTAAAATAGGAATAAATTTTTCTAGTTTCCCTAGCATGTATAATCTAATTATTAAAGGATATAAAGTCCCCGAAAACTCCAAGCACCTAAAAACTTTATCATACTCTGGATTGCTCTTAATGCCACCCAATAGCTTACTATAACTTGTTACAAAATCCGTAAAGTCAGAAACATAGCCGCTAATGAACTTTTTGAGCTCTTCAGGTTTATTCCTATTACTCTCACACCCTCTCTTAATCTGCGTAAATATGTTTTTGGCACTGGGATTTTTTTTGTTCCAATCAGTAAATAACTCACGTGCAGAAATATAATGATGCGATAACACAGTGTCTTCGTCTAATGTGCCCAACACTCCTCTACCATCCACTTCCAAATCTTCCATGCTGGTAAAAATTTGATCATAAGCATCAAATATTTTTTCAAATGAGTCATTAATTTCATTCTTAAGATTCTCCTCTAAGCACAAATGATCATATAGCATTAATATACTCTTAACTTTATCTAATGTCTTAAGTTGTAATCCGCGATCATTGATGCTTGAAAACATCTTTATGGCTTGTCCTGGATCTTTCACTTTGAAAATTAAAAACTTTATCCGTTCTTGCATAAATTTAATTATTGCTTCAATTTCATCAGAATCATATGAGCTGACTATATCCTTAAAATATTCGTGGACTTCTTGAATATTTTTTTGACTTCTCTTTGTTGCAACTTCATCTTTATCACCAAAGATAAAGGTAGTCAACCACTCATCGTCGGCTCCAAGTAGTTTAATTCTAGGGTTATCAGAATCACCTATAATATTTTTTCTTAGTTCATCTTTGTTACCAGATTCTGGGATTCTATCGATTAAAACATTCAGTAACAAATACATAGTTGTAATCCTTTGTTGGCCATCAATTATTTCATATACTTCTTGTGTTTGTATTCCTTCTTTCTCAACTTCAAGAAGGGAAAGAGTTCCCATAAAATGATCCTCTCCACTTTCATAACTATTCTTAATATCTTCCCACAATTCTTCTGCCTGTTTCAATCTCCAGCTATATTTCCTTTGATAAGGGGGGATTTCAAACCTTAACCCCGCATTGAATAATGATCCAAATTTTTCTGTCTGGCTATTTGCTAATATCATAAAGTAACCTAATAAGTTGTTAGTTGTTTAATAATTATCTGTAGTGCTATTAATATTGCAAACGATAATGTGCTTATATTTTATAGCATCAATACCAATTTTGTGAAAAAGTTGGCGACTTTTATAAACTTATATCAAACTTGGGCTCGCTACTTAATTTAGAAATAGAAAATAAACCTGCAGATACGATAGTTAGAATAGCTATGGGTGTTATAAAATCATATCATGCGAGAGCAGCAAATTACATATATAAAGTTATCAGATGCGACTATAAGAGATGACTATAAGAAGATTGAGTATTACCATAACAAGTGCCTAGAAAAACATGGCGTATTATTACCTAAGCTCATTGGTTCTGATAATAGATATGTTAAAGGTGCTCTTGTTTTAGTATATCTATTTCATGGTTATCCTGATACTCGCATTGTTAGTAAGCAAGAGCTCACTGCTTTTATGCGTAAATATTATCCTGGTACTAATGACGTTCAGCAAGCAAGGCACTTAGGAGCGCAAAAAGGGTGGTGGATTGTAGCTGGAGGACGCGATAATATTGTTGCAGAGCTGAAACGAGGTCAATATCAACTGCATACATTAGAGAAGCCCTTCCCTAGTTTTACAAAAGGACACAGGATATCTGATACAGGTGACTGGGAAGCAATAAAACAAAATTATAGCTTTAGATGTGCTACTTGTGGATCGGAAGAAGGTCAACCTCATTTACACTGGCCTTCCACAAAGACGAAATTACAAAAAGCACATAAAGATCCTAATAAGCCCCTTGTTGCTGGTAATATTATTCCTCAGTGTCAAAAGTGTAACCGAGCAGATAGAAACAGATGGATATATGATGATAAAGGGAGAGTAATTAAGTTATCTGACGCAAATCTAGTTAAACGATTCTCGCCAGAAGTGAAGAAAAAAATGTATGAGATACTCTATAATGAATTTAAGGGTCATAAGCCCGAAGAATAATTGATGACGACTTCTAAATTTATAAACAAAATTATCTGCCATAACTCTATGGAGTTATTACCTCAATTAAGTGATAATTCTGTGGATGTTGTAATCACAGATCCTCCTTATTTTCTTGATAAACTTGACTCCAACTGGGAACATAGTAAGGTTGCCAATCAAAAAAACCGTAATGTGGTTAAGTCATTGCCAGCTGGAATGAAGTTTGACCGCAAACAAGGTAAAGAGTTGTATGAATGGTATTTGAAGATTTCTAATGAATTATTCCGTATACTCAAACCAGGTGGTTTTTTCTTTTCCTTTTCCAGTCCTCGTCTTTATCATCGTATGGCATCAGCAGTTGATGATGCTGGCTTTGAAATACGCGATGCCTTCATGTGGCTGTATACTCAAAATCAACCCAAGGCGATGGGGATGAAGCATTTTATTGACAAATTAGAAATAAGCAGTAAGGATAAAGAAAAACTAAACATTAAGTTGTCTGGATGGAAGACCCCTCAACTTAAATCTTGCTTTGAACCGATTGCAGTGGCACAAAAACCAACAGACAAAACATACCTGAAAAATATGCAACGATACCAGGTAGGTTTATTAAATACTTCAGTTAAGATTGGTGATAATATGCACCCGAGTAATGTTATGGCAACTGATAATATAAATGATATTGTGGATAGGGCTTTTTTAGTATCCAAGCCAACTAAGCAAGAAAAGGGTGCCTATAATCTTCATAATACAGTGAAGCCACTCCAGCTATGCGAGCACTTAATAAAGTTAACCGCATTTGCTGAT
>JAAOII010000131.1 GCA_015163845.1 Candidatus Portiera sp. | reverse complement strand
TGTGAAGGATTCTTTGAATGCAACTACTATAACTCTGACATGGAATGCGACTCAGCGCGCCACTTCCTATAAAATCAGTCGGAATAATATTGAATTAAATGCCAGTTTTACCAGCACCACCTATATAGACACCGATATTACACTAACAACAATTTATACTTACGAAATCAGTGCTTGTAATAGTGTGGGTTGTTCTGCAGCAGCAGAATATATAGTTAATTATTCCGTTCCGCCAACTCCACAAAATTTGAATGCGACTTTGGCCTCTAATCCAGCTGCAATAACTCTAACATGGGCAGCAATTAATGGTGCCACTTCCTATAATATCAGTCGCCGTAGTGCAGCTGGTTCTAATCCAAATATAGAAAATATGGAAGTAACTGGTGAAAGCTATAGAGATACCAAGGATATTGCCTTAGGAACAACTTATACCTACCAAGTCAAAGCTTGTAATCTATTGGGTTGTTCTACTCCAGCATCCTTTATAGTTGCATATTCCGGTCCAGCCCAACCACAAAATTTGAGAGCAACTTTGAGCTCCAGTCCAAACTCTGTGACTCTAACATGGGATGCTTCATCTCGCGCCACTTTCTACAAGATCACACGCGATACTGTTGAATTAAATGCCGCTTTGACTCATCTAACCTATATAGACACCGATGTTAATCTAAGAACAACTTATAGCTACCAAGTCAGTGCTTGTAATGGGGCGAGTTGTTTTATATCAGCATCCCTAAGAGTTGATTATTCCGTTCCAGCAACTCCAACTGCTTTAAATTTAGCCCGTAGTTCCGAAGGCATAGACCTGACATGGAGCCCAGTCACCTCTGTTAATGCTGAGATGATTGTATACACAATTAATCGCAGCGGCGGTGCTGATCAAGAAGTTGTGCGGCAATTTGACACCGGATACAAAAATTTAAATAAGGATATTGCCTTCGGAACAATGTATACCTACCAAGTCAGTGCTTGTAATGGGGCGGGTTGTTCTGCTCCTACAGAGGATAGCATTTTTTATTCCGCTCTCGTATCCCCGCAAAATTTGCGAGCAACTTTGAGCTCCAGTCCAAACTCTGTGACTCTAACATGGGATGCTTCATCTGGCGCCACTTTCTATAAGATCAACCGTGATAATGTTGAATTAAATGCCACTTTCACTGCTCTAACCTATATAGACACCAATGTTACTGCAGGAGCAACTTATAGCTACACAATCACTGCTTGTGATCAGCAAGGTTGTTCTGCAGCAGCAGAATATATAGTTAATTATTCCGTTCCGCCAATTCCACAAAATGTGCTCGCCACTGTGAGTGGGAATGCAATAAATCTTGTATGGGATGCTTCATCTGCTGCCACTTACTATAATATCAGCCGGAGTGGTGGAACTGGAGCTGATCTAGTAGATATACAAGAAACTGGCATCAGCTATAGAGATACCGATAGTATTACGCTCGGAGCGATTTATAACTACACAATCATTGCTTGTAATATATTGGGTTGTTCTGCTCCTGCACTCCTGGAGGTTAGTTATTTGGATACAGATGGCGATGGAGTTATAGATGTCGAGGATAACTGCCCAATGATTTCTAACCCAGATCAGAAGCTTAGTGACGATGATACTGACGGCATTAGCGGTGTTGCAGCAGGTAATGGAAATGCTTGTGATGATGATATGGATGATGACGGCGATGGTCTCGTAGATATTTACGCTGCCAGCACACTCAATCAAATCCGCGACAACCTAGCGGGCACTGGTTTGAGATCTAATTCTACAGGATGTGGTAATGGCGAGGATATAGTTGATTGCTCTGGCTATGAACTAATGGCAGACATTGATCTCAATGAATTGCCTGTAAAGAACAGTGGCTATTTCCAAGGAAGTAACTGGGTCCCCATAGGTCATTGTGGCACACTAACTACCTGTATGCCTGCAGGAAACCCTAGTTTTTTTGCGTCTCAGTTTAATGGCAATAATTATACTATAAATAATATGTTTATCAATGTTACAGAAACGAACCGTGTAGACAACCATGGAGTGGGCTTTTTTGGTGCAATTGGGAGTACTGCAAAACTAAGCAATATACATCTGCACAATGTTAGTATATCCGCTTCTCCAGCTGCTAATGTTGGTGGGTTGGCTGGCTTTAGCGGAGGTATTATCAGCTCCTCGTCAGTAGTTGCTAATCAGATAATTGGTAGACGTAGTACTGGCGGACTGGTTGGCTTTCTGGATGGACAAGTAAGAGGTGAGGCACTGCTTAGTTCCTCAGTAGTAATTGCTAATCAGATAACCTCTTCTATAACTGATAATACTGGCGGACTGGTTGGCCTTGGAATTTTTGCTAGTATCAGTTCCTCATTAGCGGTTGTTAATCAGATAACTGGTATTGGTACTGTTGGCGGGCTGATTGGTAGTGGTACTAATTTATTATTTGGGATAAGGTCCTCCTTAGCAATTACTTCGGGCATAAATGGATCAAACAATGTTGGTGGTTTCGCAGGAGCTGGAACCTCAACTAACTCTTATTGGCAAGATGAAGTAACTATTACGGCAACAGGCATTGCCGGAACGCCTAGCGGAGCAACAGCCCAATCCACCTCTGCCCTACAAACCCCAGTCACATTTTCTGGCATCTATGCTAACTGGGCGGCTGCTTATTGCAACCCAACCACTGGTGAATATAGGACAAGTGCGGCAACTGATTTTATTCAGGCATGGAATTTAGGCGGAGCAAACGAATACCCAGTCCTTAATTGCTTCCCCAGTTTTACCCCAGCACAACAAAGAACTGAAATAGATAGAATCATCAATCCTTAGATAATCCCCCTAGGCAAGGCGAAGGCAAATATAAGGATAGCGGCTATCACTGAGGGAGCTGATTATGCCGCTTAGTTATGAGACCTCTAAGGTTTGAAATGTAAGATTTGAAATGAGTTTAGGATAACTGCGAAAGAGCACATCATTCTCTCGGTTATAATACTCCTATGGAGAAACTAACAGAACATTTTCAAAACAATAAAAAGTCCAATATGATATGGGATCATACAAGGGGTTGATTTTCACCCTAAATCATTGTATAATACTGGGATATACATATAATTATATGTATATTTTACTAGTCATAAAAAAGTGGTGGCACAAGTTAACTATGAATAAATTTCTTATATCTACTAGGCATCAAAATCTTTTGGGGAAGTTGTCGTTAAAGTCCATAAAATCTCTAATGGCATTAATATCTGTAGCCATATTAGCTGTTGCTTGTGCAAGTGGCAATGGCAGCGGCAGCGGTGACAGCGGTGGCAATGGCAATGGCAGCGGTGGCAATGGCAATGGCAGCGGTGGCGTTATAGATCCTCCTCAGCGAAATATAGGAGCATTTTCCCATAGTTCTTATACTTTTGCTGCTCCAAACTCTTTAAGCAATGGTACCTCAACAATTATTACAGCAGAACCAATAAAGATTGCTCGTCTATTACTCAACCTTAACTCCATTAAGAATAATATTGTCGCTGAAGAATTAGGGTTGGAGAACCCTCGAGATATTGCTGCATTATCCGAAGAATCAGGTGATTATCAAACAAATTTGAGCCTTGTAGAACCAGCTGATGCGGCTACGGCTGATGGCTATCTACCCAGCAGATTTTTTGGCATAGAAGATGATGGCAACATCACTCTTATGAATCCAGGCGAAGAAGAACTCACTTTTGCCGATATTATTAAATTTTTTCCACAACTCACTATCCGCTTAACTGTTAGCTTCAATGTTACCGCCAGTGCTGGAGCAAGTATGACTAAAAAAGTTTATACAACAGATGTTGCAGTTGATTTTTTGAATAGAAATGCACTCCCATTAGAAACTGCACCGATTGTCTATAACCGAAATTTTAAATTAGGTGACCTATTTCTACCAACTGCTCCCACGTTCAATCTTACGGGAAATATTTTCGAAAATAATGATTTAACGGCTGGAGTGACTCTTACCAATATTAAGCAAAGCGATAACCTAAAGGATGGCTATGGATTATCTAATAGAGATTTAAATTCCTCAGCAACTTTATTCTATTCTTTGAGCGACCTAGGAAACCCCAATCTACCTTGCGCCAATTACGCACTATATATAGATAACAATGATATACAGATAAAGGCCGGTAATATTTTTGATTACGAGACGCCCCCCACCAGCTATAATTGCCGCTTAGCTATTTCTCAAAATGGCATTGATTATCGGCATTTGGCATTTGTCCTTGATAATAAGACAACTGAAGCAAATATTTCTGGTGCCAAAGTTAATGCGACTAACTCTGATGAATTTAACAATGTTACCTTGGTAAACCAAGTGAATGGTTCCGGTACTACACGGACTATTGCCCAATCAACCTGCGAAGGTGAAAATGCTTGCTATTATGCTGATCTGCAGGTCAAGGTTATGGATGCCAATGACCCCCCAACCATAGAACTAATTAATAATACTGGTGGAAATGTGTTGAGCTTTGTTGGGGCTTCAGAGGGCAAAGGAGCTATTGCTCCTTACGACAAATATAACACGTCTAACGAAGGCACACTGAGCCAGCCCCCCTTTAGGGATATGGTTTTCATGAGATTAGATGACGAGGATGTTTCTGCGAAGTTTCGCAATAACACAATTAACCAAAGAGTTATGATTTCACCATCAACTGGCAAACATGCTGAGGTTGCCTCCGCCTTCAAGGTACAAGTTGACTCTGCCAATGCCTCAAGATATGAACTGACTATAGAAAAATCCTTACTTGATTATGAGGCATTTACTTCCGAGCAGTTAACTGCCAATGGAGGAGAGGCAATCTATAAGATAACTCTCACCACGCAAGATAATAATGATGCAAACATAAAGAATCAAGCCACTTTTAATTTCACTTTGACAGATGTAAGATATGATCCAATTTTTGTATCCCCCACTAACTCGCAAAAACTTTTGCTAGCGGATGATGTTATATTCAAGGTGAAGGATAATATTATGACAGGCGCTGGCGGCTCTCCCATTTACCTATTGTCTGGCATTAATGCTCTTAGCCGCTCCGTCTTAGGTAGTTTTGCTTTAGTTGACCCAGAGACAGGAAATGATGATAAGCTGAAATATACTATAGAGGATGCATCTGGAGTTTCTTTTGCCAATCAATTATCACTTATACTCAATCCTGCATCAGGGGGAAGAAAAGCAGTCGGAAGACAACTTGTAGTATCAAGCACTGGTTTAATTAATTCAACTAATCAGGGAACTCTAACGCTTAAAGCTACTTACATAGAAATGGATGGGACTATCAGCACTAATACTAATAGCACAGCTATAACAATACAGGTTAATGATGATGCTTATGTGGGAGAGATGTTGAGTATTTCTTTGGCGACTACTGCTCGCATAACATTTAATAGAGCCCTGAATTTATCAGGAGCAATTGATGAGAATATGGCAGCCGGGACTCAAGTGACTTTGCAACCCGCACTTGTGAATGCCATTAGTCCTGATGAAGGAGCAATTCCCTATTTTGGGTTTGTTACTGATAGTGGATTGCTCGGAGATATTAAGAACTCTGGAATATCTATAGATGACCCATCTGGCAAGTTTGAAATTAACTCATCAACTGGAGACCTAAGCATATCAGGAGCGGAAGAACTAAACTTCCCCCAGGTATTTAATCTACCAGTTTATGTCACAGCAGAAGATGATGGAATATTTGTCCGCACCACAGCAGATGTGGAGATTGTCTCAATTCGTGTAGAGGATGTTAATACTGCTCCAACTTTATCAGCCGCCAGCAAAGGAATATTTAACGCCAGCACTAACACCTTAGAACTATCCATAAAAGAAAACACGCCTGTGGGCACTGAGATTGTGAGGTTTAATATTGAAGACGACAATGACATTAGCTCTGGTTTAGATATTACTCTTCTAGCATCCAATTCATCTTTGCGTGTGGACTATAAAGACGTGCTTGATGCTGAAAGCGAACCAACTGGAATAGTAACGGCAATATTTTATCTAGCGAGAAAAATCAACTATGAATTACCTGCCCCAGCCGGCACGGCTGAGGAGGAAATAATAAACATAAAAGATAGTGGCAAACATCAACTAACAGATGATTTCATCCCTCTACTTAAGCAAAATCTACTAACAGAGGCGAGTAATAACCAACAAGAAACAACAGAATTGACTATATCAATAACTCCAGTGGACGTTGTTGAGGCACCAGATCTAAAAGTCGTTTCCAATGGACTTTGGCAAATACTAGAGAGTGCTGGCGAAAATCAATTCGTAACTTTAGATGGTGGAACCTTAGATGATAATGTGGTCGCCACCATTAATAATTCTGCAAGTTTAAACTTTGAACTATCTGGAAGCTTTGCTGGCATACTGGATGTGGTTAGCCGAAATGTAGGTGGCAGAATAGAATTACGACTACAAGTCATAGACGCAGATGCCTTGGAAAATCTTGGTGATGGAAGAACCTTCCCTGTTTACATCAAAGCCAGTGATCCTGACACGAAATTATCCGACGAGATTACTCTGAGAGTACTCATTACCAATGACCCAACTAATAGCATTGCTGATTTAGCCGCACTCATAAACAATAACCCAACCTATACAAATTTATCCATCAACGAGCAAGATGTTGTTGGAGACACTGCTACATATATAGAAGGATTTAATATCAAGGCAACAGATATAGTCAAGGATGCTGATGAGACAATTAATGGAAAGCCCTTAGCTAGAGTTGATATTTCATTGGTATCAACTAGTTTTTCTAATGCCGATTTACTAAGACCAAGATTAAACTCAGCAAAAATCTTTGTGCTGGAAGAACCAACTGGAGAATTTGGCTATCGCTTAAGAGTTGGCGATGCAGATTTCATAGAAGAGGCATTATTTGGTGAGAGCATAACAATTACCTTAGTTAATTCAACGGCAGGACGAGGGGCTACACCAGTTTCCTTTAATGTGAAAGTGGAAGCCGCTAATCCCAAGAGAGTGGTTTATGCTGATGCAAATGGCGAAAGCTTAGGCATTCCAGTATATGATCTCAGATATACACAAACTGATTATGCCGCCCCAATTAATAATTTAACTAATATAGAGGCAACTGCGGCAGCGGACCTTGAGCTAGATCCAGCCAAAATTGTTGGTGCCCCACTCAACCATATAAATCTTGCGGTTGCTGGACAAGGACAAATTTATTCAACCGTTCAACTTATAGATGCTGCAGGAGTAAGCATAGATAATAACTTCATAAGGAGATCTGCCGCTAGTCGCAATGATCTGCAAGGGAGTGCTGACAAGTTTACTTTTGATGACTCGGGATCCCAACAAGAAATTTTAATTGGTTTTACTTCAGCTATTGACTTGGCTGAAAATATTGAAATTCTTAAGCAGGATGCAACAGGTAATTTGGTAGATGCCTCTGCCGAGTTTTCTAATTATTTTAGCTATGGGCTTATCTCTGCCGATGATAGGACACAAATTAATATAACGCAAAAATTATTTTCTTATGTTAGTTCTACTGATGCCACGGCTCACTATAATGCTCTTGATACTTTGCCACTCTTTGCCTCTGCTGATACAAATAGTAGCATTGATTTGAATTATTTTCTGAGAGCGCGGACTTTAGAAGATGGGAATAATAATGCTTCAAATTATGCGTTGGCTCAATTTAGTGTCGCAGTTAAGGCGGCTGGACTTATAAGGTTGGCTTTGGTGCCCAGCGGAGCAAGCTTTGATCCTCAAGCATCTGACCAATTCTTTTTTGCCGGAGGCACTCGTACAATAGTTGCTAATTCTATAGCAGTAAACTCATTTGATAAGTATGATCTACTAGTTGAGTTTAGTAATCCAGATGCAGTTGCGAAGGGAGAAGGTCTCCCAATCATAGATGTAAAAGTTGATGCTGGAACAGGACCTAACGACTTAAGTAATCAAGCCGCAGACGGTTTTTTGATTGACTTAAGACAAGCAACTTCTTCTGTCACTACTAACCCCCCAACCTCATTACCTGTGAATATAAATCACCTTGCCAATAATAATGTATCTGATAGCCTATCCACTAGCTATACAGCAAGATATGACTTTGCCCTGGCACAGAATTTACATGGAACCGCAGTTATTAATATCAAGGTCACTGACCGAGATACAAACGGTAACCCATTGGGTTCAATTAGCGATAGGTCTTTCAAATTGATAGTTGATCCAGTTACCGCGGTTGTGCCGATATTGCATGTTACAACATCAATCGGAGGAGTAAACTTGGTAAATTTAACTGAAGATAGCGGACCTTTAGAAACCACTGAAGTGGATCTATCCTATCGCCTAACCAACATATCTGCTGACAATCTTGCTCGCGGCCTAAGTGACGGCGGGGTAACTGCTATAAGTTTGACTTCACCAATGATAACCAGAACGGATGATTCTAGACACAACAACCTAGACAAAAAGTTTATTGAACCAGTTGTTAATTCTAATAGATTGAGATATAGTCGGCATGGGTGGGGAGTACAGGGTCTAACCTTTGAGTATGTGATAACAGAACAACGTGGCTTTGATCTTTCTAATATTTCTAGGCCGTTTATGTCCAATCAGAAGTTAGTTGTTGCTGCGGCACCTGACCCGACCAGTGTGACGAATGGCGATGCTTTGCCGGGTTTTCTTGCTAGAAATTTCACCCTAGATAACACTTTGACTAGCCCAACTGTCAGCCGTAATAATATTCAAGTGAGTTTTAGAGATGATGATCTGCTATTTGACGAGTTGGAAAATGTTATGGGTGATATGGTAACTGTCAGTGGAGTGGCCCTGTCAAACTTAATGGGTAATGCTAGTGCAGCTAATGGTCTGGCACTGCAGCTTTCAACTACTAAGGTTGCAGAAAAGGCCTATGCTTTGACCTTGCTGGGGTCTTCAGGATCTCCAGGATCTCCAGGATCTCCAGGATCTACCAATATTGCTCAAGCAACCATTGATAGCTACAGTTTAACTTTGAATCAAGACCAACTTGATGCCTTGCTATCTTTGATCATACAAAAATTTGACATTGATTTCAATTTTAGCCCAACTGGCACATCGCCAGCCACTGCTCCCTTCAATTTATCTGGCAAGGCGTCTGTAACCTTTGCATCTAATCTTACGACAGCAACCATCCCAGACGCTGCTATCGGATCTGTTTCCATCAATGAGGATACTACCATAGGATATGAACTTGGACGTTTTACTGTGAATGATGGTGATATAGATCGGCGTTTAGGGAGCGGTGGATTAACCCCCGCTCAACTTTTCACATTTACTTTTAGTGCAGATGTAGATGACTTTTTAACTACAAACACTACTATACCCTCTAACACTACCAATGAGGCAATTATCACCATTACCACAAAGCGGTTACTCAATGATAAAGATGTAAAAAGTTATAACCCAACTTTCAATTTCACTGATAATCATGGCTCTGATGGTTCAGCAATTACTTTGCCAAGTCAATCATTTGCATTGAGTGTTACTAGAGCTGATGATTCCCCAGGGGTTACAGAGATAAGCTTCCCTGCTGCGAATAACAATAGCTTGAATACCAACAATAATGTTGGCGATTTTTTCCGCTTAGAAGTGAGTGTGGCAGACGCTGACTTTTTAGAGGTTCAGCCAACCCAAATTCTCAATAACATAACCTATGATTATGTGGACTTCACTCTGCAAGCACCTTCCCCCTCAACTGCCGCAGTCACATGTCGGGTGTCATCTGCTAATGCTAGTTTATTATTATCTACAGATATAGCTGGAGCTGTCTATGATAGAGAAACTAACGGGACAGCTAGTGTAGGGGGTAATTTACGCAATGGGACAGGAGGCATACTGACTCTTGAAGACATTAAAGCATCTAGCAGCGATAATAATTGTAATACACCACAAATTGGTTCAATGATTACTGGGGCTGCTTTTGGTGGAGTTAAGGTTGCCAGCCCCGGTTCAGGTCCCGGTTCAGAAGGGAGCTCACCTAGTTCTGTTGGTGTGAATTTCCCTGCCGCCTATGTTATTCAGGGTTATAGGCAAGTAAGTCCTAGTGGAATGCTTTCAGAGGCGGCTGTGAATGTTTCTGCTGGCGGATCTACCATGACAGTTACTCTAACAGTAACCGATGGTGACCCAGATGATGGCACCCCATTAACTCCCAGCCCAGTGAATGCTATCCGCAATGATGCCACTGCTTCTGTATGGCAGAACTCTCCCATTGTGACAGTCAACTCATCCGGTTGCTCTGGTGGTTCAATAACTGCCACTGCGGGCAATTATGCTGCCGTCTCTGGCGGGGGGAATAGTAGTAGCTCTCAAGCAATGTCAAGCATAAGTATCAGTGCATCTGCTGGCACAACTGGCAGTTGTTCGGTGACCATCGCCGCTGGAGAAGACGGTCAAATGATAACTCCGCAGACCATACAGATCCAACTGGAAGAGCCGCCAATGGTGACTATAACTTCGCAACCAGAATCCAGCTATTTTTCGAGAGAGAGTTTTAGTTATGTTAATAGCACAGGTGACCCAACAAGTTTTGATATCACGGTAAGCATAGTGGATGGCGATGCAGATGCCAATACCAAACAACTAGCCATTGTGAGCACCAATCCAACTATATGTAGTATTAGTGGCGAAGTCGGATTACATAGTTTCACTGGCAATTCATCAGAAGTTCTGCTAAGCATTATTGCCCTTCTTCCAGGATCCTGTAGTATAACTATAAGTGCAACAGAAGACGAGACAACTGCCACAATCACTCAAGAGTTTGTCTTGCCACAACTGCTATCAATATTTAATATTGTGGATGGCAGAACTTTTTTTGGTGTTGATACAATAGAAGTTGGAGTTACTTTATCTAAGAGCGACCCTAGTTTGGATACTTCAGTAACACTTGACTCAAGTGTCACTGAGGGAGATTGCTCTGTAGCCAATCCAACCTCAAGCAATTATCCAACCTCCGCCCCGGGAACAACTATAAATGCCACTTATGTTGTTACTTCTAACAACCAAAATAGGCGAGAGTTTTGCAAAATTGTCCTGACAGCTGAAGATGCCGTTGGAAGTCCACCTTCCATAAACATCACCTTGAAATTATTTCCTCAAGATGAAGATGGCGATGGCCATAACTGGGCAGAAGATGTGGATGACGATGGCGATAAGCTGATAGAAATATATACTGTGGATCAACTGAATATGATTCGCAACAATTTGGCTGGCACTGGGCTGGACTCCAACAATAGTGATGGCAATTCTAGTTCTGGAGGTAACATTCTGGGTTGTGGTTCTAATAGTGACGCAGCTGCTAATCCAACCAGCAATTGTTTTGGCTATGAGTTAATGTATAATCTGGACTTGTTAGATAACCCTGATTTGAGCAGATGGGAACCCGTAGGGAGTAATTCCACCACATCCGACGATGCATTCACTGGCATATTTGAAGGCAATGATTATACTATATCCAATATAGACATTAATATTGCTTCTGACCACAAGGATGGAATTGGCTTTTTTGGAGCCATCGCCACAGAAGTGCGTAATCTGCATCTCAAGAACATTGATATTTCGGCACCTGGTTCTGAAAATGTGGGGGGCTTGGTTGGCATTCTCAAAGAGAATGCAATAGTCCGCCATTCTTCGGTCTTAGCAAAAAAGATTGGAGGAAAGGAGAATGTTGGTGGTCTAATAGGTGCAACTGATAACAATGTGCTGGTATATGCAACAGCCGCCAGATCTAACGAAATTGGCTTGGAAGCCAGCAACGAAGTTGGTGGTTTAATCGGCGTGCTGGAAAGTGGTGGCAGAGTTCTTTTTTCAAATGTCACTGCTAATAATATTCAAGCCAATAATTTCATTGGCGGTCTAATAGGTACAATTTACAACAACAACATAATAAAGCATAATTTAGCAGAGGTTAAAACTATGACGAATGGACGTACTGGCGGCAACTCTGGCGGCTTAATAGGTAGGGCCTTTAGTAACAATACTATAAGTTTCTCAGCTGGCTTAGTAAACAGAAGAATTGGTCATCTAACTGGTGGTGGTTTAATCGGGAGGATGCAGGGTAATAATCAGGTCATTGCTAGTTTAGCAATGGTGCAAGAGCTTAGTAGTGATGTAGATCCTGCTGGACTAATCGGTAGGATAGAATCTGGAGATGAAATTCTCGCATCTATGGCAATAGTCTATAGATTTGTTACTATTGATACTAGGGATGGCGAAACAGGAGGGCTTGTAAGTGTAGCTGATACTGAGTCCAGGATAAAGAGTTCTTTAGCTCTTACAAGTCGCATACAAAGAAACACTGATGGGCGTAGCACCCCAACTTTTCTGCCAGCTAAAGTTGGGGGCTTAATAGGTGATTTTTCTGATACCCCTGATATGGATCCAAGAATTAATGCTTCTTATTGGAATGCTAATGTAAGCTATACTATTTCTGCGAACTATAATAACACTCGTGGAGTTCCACCAGACAACTTAGATCAGGGTAATTCAACCAGT
>JAAOII010000130.1 GCA_015163845.1 Candidatus Portiera sp. | reverse complement strand
GCTACTAGTGGACAGTTATCAGTAGCATCAACAACAGTATCACCATCTATATCATCATCACAAGCATCCCCGAGAGCATCACCGTCAATATTATTCTGGTCGGGGTTAGCTACTAGTGGACAATTATCAGCACCATCAACAACGGTATCAGCGTCTTCATCATCGCAAGCATCTCCCTTGGTGAGATCCATACCAATTACATTCTCTTGGTCAGCATTAGCTACTAGTGGACAATTATCAGTGGCATCAACAACAGCATCAGCGTCTTCATCATCGCAAGCATCTCCCTTGGTGAGATCCATACCAGTTACATTCTCTTGGTCGGGGTTAGCTACTAGTGGACAGTTATCAGCAGCATCAACAACATTATCACCATCTATATCATCATCACAAGCATCCCCGAGAGCATCACCGTCAATATTATTCTGGTCGGGGTTAGCTACACTTGGACAATTATCAGCAGCATTGAGAATTCCATCACCGTCTAAATCTGGGTTTGGAGTGCCGTCACTGCCACCACCGCCGCCGCCACAAGCAGCTAAAGCAGTTGTAATTATGAGCAAGCCGATGAGCTTGGCTAACTGAGTTGGGGCTTGGTGGATATATCCAATATAGGAGTTTAAATTCTTATCTTTGGGCTTGTCTTTGAGTAGGTTTATAATAATAGTTGGTTATGGTTTAATATTGCAATAAATTTAAATAAAATAATCATTAGTCATTATTATACTCTTTTTTTAATAATATGCCCCGCTTACAAGTTAACCCCTATTAGCTAGAATTAGCCCCTATTAGCTATTATTATTTACAATTCTCATCTAGCAAATCCCGCAACAGATAAGATTGGCTTGGGTTCTTATAAATAATACGAAATAATACAAAATACTTAGATATAGGACCTGCTCAATAAGCTCAGATGCTCCACACAAATAACAAGTGCTAGGGCTACAATGGGTATAAGGGGTATAATTAAGGCAATGACACTACTCAGTAACTATAATCGTCTTATTCAATCGTCAAAGGTCTACGAGATACTTGATGAGACGCCCATGCAGAAGATGAAGAATTTTTCGGACAAACTTAATACAAATGTGTATCTGAAGCGTGAGGATTTATTGCCAATATTCTCATTTAAGTTGCGTGGTGCTTACAATATGATTGCTAACTTATCTGAAAAGGAAAGCAAGCGGGGTATTATTGCAGCATCAGCTGGTAACCATGCTCAAGGAGTTGCTATGGCAGCTAATAAATGTGGTATCAAAGCGACTATTGTAATGCCAATAACAACTCCCATAACCAAAGTTAATTCAGTGAAATCCTATAAAGTTAACTTGATCCTCAAGGGTGATTCTTTCCAAGAGGCATTTGAACATACTCAAGAATTGGTCAAGAAGAAAAATTATGTTTATATCCCCCCATTTGACCATCCTCTAGTTATAGCTGGGCAAGGGACTGTAGGGGCTGAAATTATAAGACAGCAACAGCAACAGTTGGATGCTGTTTTTGTGCCAGTTGGTGGGGGAGGACTCCTCGCTGGCATAGGGGTATATATCAAGGACATTAATCCAAAAGTTAAGGTCATTGGGGTGGAACCAGAAGACGCAGCCAGTATGACTGTTTCTCTTAAAAATAAACGCCTCACTACTTTGTCTAATGTTGGTTTATTTGCAGATGGTGTGGCGGTGGATCGCGTCGGCAATGAGTGCTTTAAAATAGCTCGCGAGTGTGTTGATGAGATGATTACCGTTACAACCGATGAAATATGTGCAGCTACTAAAGATATCTTTGAAGACACTAGGGTATTAGCTGAGCCAGCTGGGGCAGTGGCTGTGGCTGGGGTGCGTAAGTTTTGTGAAAAAGATTCTAAAAGAACTAAACAGCATTTAGTTGCCATACTCTCTGGTGCCAACACCGACTTTGATAGATTAAGACACATAGCTGAAAGAACCGACATAGGAGAAAAAAGAGAAGGTCTATTTGCAGTAACTATACCTGAGAAGCCAGGTAGCTTTCTCAACTTTTGTCGTCTGCTTAATAAATATTCTATTACTGAGTTTAACTATAGATATAGTTACCCGCAACAGGCACAGATATTTGTTGGCATTAGAATTAATTCTCAAGATGAGATTAGTAAAATAATCCGCACATTAAAGAATAACGATTATACTGCATATGATATGACAAACAATGAAATGGCAAAACTACATATAAGGCATATGGTAGGAGGTATTCCGCCATCTTCTTTAGAGGATGAATTGATATTTAGATTTGAATTCCCAGAAAGACCTGGGGCTCTACTAAACTTCCTGCGTAATCTTAACCCTAAGTGGAATATTTCTTTGTTTAATTATCGCAATCATGGAGCTGCTTATGGTCGGGTTTTGGCTGGACTACAGGTTCCGCCTAAAGAACGAGGAATGCTTAAAAAATACCTTGATAGCATTGGCTATAAGTTTTATCCAGAGAGTGATAATATATCTTACGATCTGTTTCTTGCTGGGGAAAACATCTAATGACAAATCCTCAAGTATTACAAGATATTCTTTATTTTTGGTTTGGTGAAATAGGAGATCCTGGAGAATGTCCTAGTGACGAGAGGACTAATTTGTGGTTTGGTTTCTCTCCTCAAAATGATGAGAAAATCACAAATAAATTTTTATCTATTCTTGATGATGCGGACAAAGGAAAACTAGATGTTTGGAAAGATAGTTCCCATGGAACAATTGCTTTAATTATTCTATTGGATCAATTTTCACGGCAAATATATCGCAGAACAGAGAAAGCATTTGCCTATGACTCTAATGCCCTTAAGATAGCACAATATGCTGTAGACAATGGGATAGATAAAAATATGCATTTTTGTGAAAAGATTTTTTGTTATCTACCTTTCGAACATAGCGAAGAAGAAAGTATGCAGCGTAAATCGGTGGCTTTGTATAGCCATTTATTAGAACGTTCCAGCGAAGCACAATATACGTTTGCTAGTAACTGCCTAAAAATGGCAAGAGAGCATCTGGTTATCATAGAAAGGTTTGGTAGATTTCCTCATAGAAATGAAATCATTGGACGTGCATCAACTGAAGAGGAAATCAAATATCTAGCGACAATAGAAAACCGCTTTGGGCAATAATATAAATAACATAAAGCAGCATAAAGCAAAAATTAGGCAGTCGCTCAGAACTAGCCGCAATAATTTAACTAAGCAGGATGTGACAGAGAAGTCATTGGCTATCTGTCGTCACATAAAAAACCATAGCAACTTTAACCTAATCAATAAGTTGGGTCTTTATCTGGCACATGGGCGAGAAGTTAAACTTAATTATTTGTTACAGGATTGTCTCACATTAAATAAAGAGTGCTATGCTCCAGTAATCAATTATCCCAGAGCCGTAAATCACATACCTAAGATGAAGTTTCATAGAGTCAGCTGTCTACCTCATCCTATTATCAGTAGTAAGAATAATCAATCAAAAATGAAACCCTTGATCCATTTATGGCGTAAGAATATTTATGGCATTGATGAACCCTACCAGACCCCTTCCATAGATACATATATAGACATGTGGAAAATTGATGCGGTGTTTATGCCCCTAGTGGCTTTTGATGAGCAGGGAGGACGTTTAGGTATGGGCGGTGGATATTATGATGCAACTTTTAGTTTTTGTCGAGCAGAAAACAAGAGGTTTACCAAGAGACCTTTATTGATAGGTGTTGCTTATGAATTGCAGCGAATTAAAAGTGTCCCGCTGGAAGCGGAAGATATTAAAATGGATTGGGTTGTTACAGAGAATGGCTGGATGAAGCCGAATACAAATTAGTCGTCGCCAAGTTCTAACATCAACTTGTCAAGTTTGGCAAGTTCACTCCTGATATTTGATTTCCTGTTGAGTAATATTGGTTCAGATATGTGGGCATGTATCTTGGTAAAAGGTAGGGGGATTTTAGTTTTGTCCCAGCTACTCTTTAGGCGAAAGTGCCTATAGCTAAAACGGCAAGCATATAGAGGTATGCCTAAACGAGCAGCGAGAATTAGCACCCCGGCCTTAGCTTGGCGACGTGGACCTGTGGGACCATCTATAGTCAGTCCTAGGCAATAATTACCTTTGAACTGCAACATTTTATAAATACCTTGTGTTGCTAAATCTGGTTTGCTAGCAGTGTATCTTAATAGGGTTATATTATTAGCAATTAAGACCGGCACAGATAAGTTCTCCGCATCTCTACTGGGGCTGGCTAAGGTAACTGCATCATAGTTGGAAAAGAATCTACATGCGGTGGAAATATCTTCATGCCATAGTGCAACTATACAGGGTTTGGTAGGTCGTTGGTTGCGGTCATATCTAAGAGTTGATACACACCATATTAATATCCTTACAATTACTTTGGTAATAACCTGTTTAAGTTTGTTGTCTTTTGCCATGCTCGGAATATTTTTCGGAATATTTTTATAGCTGTGAGTTGATGAGTAT
>JAAOII010000129.1 GCA_015163845.1 Candidatus Portiera sp. | reverse complement strand
TGGGTGAAAGTGGCGCTACCTAACCTGTCAATATATATTATCTCCGCAGGTATTTTATTGGCTTACATATTATTGCTTGCCTATGGATCTAGATTCCCTGATCTTGAAGAGGAAGATTGGTCCAAAGAAATAATAGTAATTCCACAACCAGGACCAACTTTCAAAGCTGGACTTTATTACTTATTACCAGTGATAATGCTTATTTGGTGTTTATCGGTGGAAAGATTATCTCCCGGCTTGTCTGTCTTTTACGGCATGTGCTTTATGATTTTCATTTTGCTAACGCATCGACCTTTGTCAGCATACTTCCGCAAACAAAAAGATCTCATACCTTATATCAAACAGGGCGGGCATGATCTCATAGAGGGATTGATAATGGGTGCCCGCAACATGGTAGGTATCGGTGTTGCCACTGCCACAGCTGGCATCATAGTCGGAGTTGTAACTCTTACTGGCATAGGAGATGTTATGATCGCGGTGGTGGAACTAATGTCTGGAGGCAATCTCATCCTTATTCTCATACTTACCGCCATTACTTGCTTAGTTCTCGGCATGGGACTACCGACAACAGCTAACTACATAGTTGTAGCATCTTTAATGGCTCCGGTAATTGTTGAGCTCGGGGCACAAAACAACTTAGTGGTTCCATTGATTGCGGTGCACATGTTTGTCTTTTATTTTGGCATACTCGCCGATGATACACCTCCGGTTGGCTTAGCTGCATTTGCTGCTTCAGCCATTGCCCGTAGTGACCCAATTAAGACAGGTCTACAAGGTTTTGCCTATGACATTAGAACTGCCATTTTACCTTTTATGTTTATCTTCAATACCGAGTTGCTACTAATTGGCATAGATAGTATTCTAGATCTAATTCTGATAATTCTATCGGCAATTGGTGGTATGTTACTATTCGCTGCAGCCACTCAGGGGTTTTGGCTTACTAAGAGCAAATGGTGGGAAACAGCTGCTTTGCTATTGATAACTTTTACTTTGTTACGCCCTGGTTATTGGATGGATAAAGTCGTAGCTCCTTATGATTTTCATCCTGGTTCAGCCATTGAACTATTAGTGGATGAGTATAACATTCAAAATAACATTCGCATCAAAGTTCGTGGCAATGCTTTATCTGGCGACATAATAGAAAAGACCGTTCTTCTCCCCTTAGCTGCTGAGGGCTCTGCCGCTGAGAAGATAGAAGCCACTGGCCTTTCATTGGATCTCAGTGGTGATTTACCTAGGGCTGGCATTGTTGAATTTAGCTCACCTGCAGGCAAAGCTGGGATTGATTTTGGTTGGGAAATAGTTAGTGTCCAAGTTGAAAACGAACGTCCTTCGCCTAAACTATTTTGGATACCAGCATTGATGTTGCTAGGTTTTATAGGTTGGCGGCAACGTCGTCGCCATAATAAGTTAGCCAGTTAAGAAAGTAGTTTATTGGTTGGCGGCTAACTGATTAGGCCCCCGCCATAATAAATTAGCAAATTAGCCAGTTAAGAAAGTGGTTTATAGGTTGGCGGCTAACTGATTAGGCCCCCGCCATAATAAATTAGCCAGTTAGCCAGTTAAGAAAGTAGTTTATAGGTTGGCGGCTAACTGATTAGGCCGCCATAATA
>JAAOII010000128.1 GCA_015163845.1 Candidatus Portiera sp. | reverse complement strand
TGGAGTCCTGGCAACCGTCACCGTCATAATCGCTGCCACCATTCGCACGCCAGTTCAGCACACCAAGCGGACATTGGTCCACCTCATTAAGAACCAAGTCATTGTCATTATCCTTGTCCTCGCTACTGGAGTCCTGACAACCATCGCCATCATAATCGGTGCCGCCTCTCACACTCCAGTTAATCGCACCACGTGGACATTGGTCAACTCCATTAAGGACTAAATCATTATCATTATCCTTGTCCTCATTATTATTCCCATCGGCAGAAGTGGAATCCTCGCAACCATCACCATCATAATCATTTAGTGTTGTGGCTTGCCACCCTCTCCTACTATTGTCGCAATCATCATCGCCATCCATCACCAAGTCATTGTCAGCATCATTATCTTCCGTGCTGAAGTCCTGACAGCCATCTTTGTCATGATCGCTAGTGCTATTAGATTGCCAACCTAATAGCCCGCGTCTACACTGGTCAGCTGAATCCGCCACGCCATCATTATCTGCATCATCATCCTCAACACTCGCATCCTGACAGCCATCTCTGTCATGGTCAGTATAGGTGCCAGATTTCCAGTCCTTATGACCACGCGGACACTGGTCAACTCCATTAAGAACTAAGTCATTATCATCATCATTATCCTCACTGCTGGAGTCCTGACAGCCATCGCCGTCATAATCGCTAACGCTATTAGATTGCCAATTTGTCAGACCATTTATGCAAACATCAATATTATTTGGCGCACCATCGCCATCATAATCAATGCTTGCAGTATAGCGTTGCTCATTATTGATTGCATCTGGCTGCGGGGGTTTATAATTAATATTTTCGCTTGAGATATATTCTATGATGAATTCATAGTATTTGGTCTCTACTACCGAATGCGGATATTTTTGCACTTCGCCATTACCACCATAATCTATAATCAGATTAATTTTGTTTATGAATGTCTTTTTTGCGGAGGCACTCTCATCTTCATAAGTATATACCGTTAGATTAACTGAAGTTAATTCAACTTCTTTTCTGTTGATAGTTGGTGCGACAGGATTAGTCCACTGTAAAAATAAGACAGCATCATCGGAAGATGCCTCTACAGCTACATTGGTTGGTTGTAGGGAAGTCGTATCAACTATGCCGGAAGCAGGAATTGAAACCGTCTTAGAAATATCATCCCCACAAGCTGATAAGATAATTATAAGGGATAGAGAAAGCCATAATCTAATGGATGAACTCACTCTAAAATCAAAGCAACTCATTGCTGTATGAGAGCTTGCCAAGATTTTAGGTGATTTACGCAACTCACTCGCTCCGATACTTGGTCCCTTTTATTATCTTATATAACATAAAAATCCCTCAAGCATTCCCCCTATTGCTCATAGGGCATTTATTAGTTTAGCACTCTAATATAGAATGTCAAGTGTTTTGCATTTATTTAATCCAAATTGAGTAAATTTATAATTTCCCCAATTCTCGCACAAATAGACCACTTTAACGAAGAAACCCCGACATTCTTCTTATAAATGTCGGGGTTTCTTGCTGCATTCCGTCCCCATCTTATAAGTCATAAGACCCAGACAAATCACATAACAAGTATTATGCGATTATGCAATCATGCGATTATGCAATCATTCTAATCAAAGAAAGCCCAATTCTTTGAGAACAGACCCAATGTCTTTTTCTTGATCTTCCAAGAACTTATAGAACTCTTTAGGACCTGCAACATAGTTGTTTACCCAACCATTTCTTTGGCGAGTTTTTTCCCATGTGTCGGTCTTATACATCTTGCGGAGTGCTCTGTTATACTGTTTCACCTTACTGTTGGAAGTTCCAGGAGCGGCGAAAAATCCACGCCAGTTAGCGAAAACAACATCAGAACCCTGCTCTTTCAATGTCTTAATTTCTGGAGCATCAGAGATTCTTTCTGGAGCTGAAATAGCTATGATTCGGACAGTTCCTGCACGAGCCAATTCCAATGCTTCACCCAACCCAGTTGATAAAATAGAGGTTTCACCAGATAAAAGTCCAGCCATGGCTTTACCACCAGCATCATAAGATATGTAAATCACCTTTTTAGGATCTCCTCCTGCCTTTTTAAAAGCTAAAGCAGCAACTATATGATCCAAGCTACCTGCGGTAGAACCACCAGCGACTTTAACCCTCTTAGGATTCTTTTTGAAGTCAGCAACTACTTGCTGCCAGTCGGCGTATTTAGATTTAGCACTAACAACCAAAGCACCATAGTCAGCTATCACACCAGCCACCGGAACTAAATCACGGAATGACTGAGGGAACACTTTAGACAAAGAGCGTTGGATAATAGGAGTAGAATTAACCATTAAGGTTTTCTTGGCTTTTGCTGTATCTTTCGTTTTAATGATGTGAGCAATAGCTACGCCACCACCGCCACCAGAAAGATTTTCAAAAGATGCCTTCTTAATAATTTTTTCGTCTACTAGAACCTTGCCTACTCCGCGTGCAGTGCCATCCCATCCACCCCCAGCACC
>JAAOII010000127.1 GCA_015163845.1 Candidatus Portiera sp. | reverse complement strand
CCAAGGTTGGTTCTTCTTTTACATGGTTTCTGCTTAGGAAAAAACCTAACCGCAGATCTTTTACAGTCACTAATAATTATGTTATTAGTGATTCTCAGACGGTAACTTTGGAACCAGGGCAAAAGTTTATACCGCTATACTTATCATCCCAGGTGATGGATATTTTGAATAAGACGGTGAATAATCCAGACATAGCTAAGTATGAAATAGAAACATCTAGTTATTTGCATAAAACAACCAAGAAAGAATTCCTATCAACACAACGTGATAGTGAGCATTGCCATAAAATAATCCATACGCCAACTCAGACACTATGGAGTAGGGCGGCACATAAATATCAAAAGGGCTGGAAAGTATTTCTTTCATTAACAAATCAATATGGGATTTCCATAGATAATTGTGGGATGACTCAAAGTATTGCCTTTATCAGATGCGACAATAAAAAAGTGGCATCAAAAATGGGTGAAGAACTTAATAATGCAGTTTATAAATTCATTAATAATATTACGCGCTATGGCAATTTTAACAATATTAGGGTATTGCAGAGCTTGCCAATTTGGGGGAGTTTTAAGCTTACCTCTGCAGAAATGAAACTAATAGAAAAATTTAATAGTAAATATTATGGCAAAGAGAAAAAATAAAAACATCCAACTACTTAAATCTATTGCTGACTTAAAGGAAGAAATATCCTATAGCTCATTTAGTCATAAAAAGCATTTCAGTCATCTATGTAATCTGATACCTAATAAAGAGAAAGAGAAATTAGACCTAAAAGAGATTGAAGGTGGTGATATAAAAAAGAAAGGGTTAGTATATATCTTTGCGCTTAATAAAAAAATCTTTAAAATAGGGCATACTATAACTTCAATAAAGAAGAGAGTTGGGTCATATAATTGCGGTACACGAAAGTATCGCGAGAGAGGAACTAATTCCACTACTAATTATTTCATTCTACAAAGTTTGTTGAATATAAATCGCAAGGTTAATGTATATGCCTTTTTCCCAGTGCACCCTAAGTATGAGATATTTGGTGAAAAGTTCCAAGACAGTTATCCAGCTGCTAAAACTGCAGAGAAAAAGATTATAAAGCATTTCGAAGATATACATAAGAAAAAACCTATAGGTTGCACTACTACTTAATAACCTAAGCTTAGAGGGCTACTTAATCTAATGGTATAATAGGCATATATGCCACCCAAGCATAGATATATAGAGAAACCACAATGATATACCAGCTTAAGAGTAGAGATTCTAGTGCACGACTTGGTAAGCTGTCTCTGCAGCACACCAGCCCTAATACCACTAATGCCGATAATACCACTAATATAGACAAGCCCCTTGAAATAGATACCCCAGCATTCATGCCCATCGCAACTCAAGGTGCTCTCAAGGGGCCTCTGTTGCGGGATGCTGTGGCGGCAGACGCTAAGATAATCCTGGGCAATACCTTTCATTTGATCTTGCGACCAGGGTTGGACTTATTGCGTAGTTATGGCGGGCTACATAAGTTCCTGGGTTTATCTGCTTGGAAAGGTGCCATCTTGACGGACTCTGGTGGTTATCAGGTGTTCAGTTTAAGTGACATGCGTTCACTAAGTGAGGAGGGGGTCAAGTTTAATTCGCCAATTGATGGGGACAAGTTATTCCTCTCGCCAGAGTCGGCAACAGAAGCCCAGCACATCATAGGAGCAGATATAATAATGTGTTTTGATGAATGTTTGGCATATCCTGCCACTCATACGAGTGCTAAAAAGTCCATGGAGCTATCTCTGCGTTGGGCAGCAAGATGTAAAGAAACCCATACGCGGCTACTGCAAGAGTCGCAGGACAAAAGCCATGCTAATGAGCAGACCACTCAACCAAAGATGTTTGGCATAGTTCAGGGAGGAGTTTATAAGGACTTGCGTAAAACATCAGCTGAGCAACTAATAGAGATGGAATTTGATGGCTATGCCGTAGGTGGGCTGGCAGTGGGTGAGCCGCAAGAGAAGATGCTGGAAGTCGCCGCCTATATGAATGAAATTCTCCCACAAGATAAAGCACGCTATCTTATGGGAGTTGGCACTCCAGCTGATTTGGTTGAGGCGGTGGCTCTCGGTTTTGATATGTTTGATTGTGTCTTGCCAACACGCAATGCTCGTAATGGTCAGCTATTTACCGCTAATGGGGTGATTAAGATCCGCAATGCCCAATACCGCGAGAATCAGAATCCACCACAGGATGATTGCGAGTGTTACTGCTGTCAGAATTATTCTTTGGGATATCTACATCATTTATTTCGTTGTTCGGAGATGAGTGGACCTCAGCTTGCCGCCACCCATAATATTTTTTATTATCAAAAATTGATGGGTGATATGCGCTCTGCCATAGAAGAAAATAGATTTAATCGGTTCATTGATAACTTTTATGCTAAATATCTTAAGAATAATAATTAATTTGCCATAAAGTTATGTAAAATATTGCTAATAGTATTTTTATTAATTATTAATTTTTTTATAGGTATTTTAAATAACATGTTGAATATGATAATAACCCCTGCCTATGCGGCAGGTGGAACTTCGCTCTTAGGTTCTTTTGAACCTTTTATATTGTTGGCAGTATTTGCTGCAGTATTTTATTTCTTTCTATGGCGCCCTCAGGCAAAACGCACTAAGGCACATAAAGAATTGTTGTCACAATTGAAAAAAGGCGATGAGATTGTTACTGCTGGTGGTATAGCTGGGACGATAATTGATGTGGGGGAAAACTTTACCTTGCTGGAAATAGACCGCAATGCCAAGATCAAAGTGCAGAAGTCAAGTATAGCCACTGTGTTGCCGAAAGGGACTCTCAAAACAATTTAGTTTATATATACTAAATTGATAACTACTACAGAAGCTAGATAAACTAGAGCAGCAAGATAAACCAGTGCTAATTCTTATTAATAAGTCGCAGTTACTTAGATTACTCGTAAGGTGTTAAGTTATCTATTCGGCGATGCCTTCGGTCAAAGACGCTATAAGTCCACTCAACGTAAAAGACGTTTATGGTTGGATGGACTAGTCATAATAGTTCTGATTTGGGCTCTTTTTTATAGTTGGCCAAACCTTTATCCCGATCGGGATGCTTTGCACTTATCTCCATCCAGAACTCAGGTTATTTTGGATAATGATTTTCGTGATGGTATTCGTGAATTATTGGCACAGAACAATGTTACCCATGAGTATGCTGGGCGTTTAAGAGTTGGCGGCAGTGATGTAAGGGTATTTGAAATTAGATTCTATGATCAAGATGAACGTGCTAGAGCACGTGCTTTATTGAACGACTGGTTGGAAGAGAAGTATGCTGATGACTATGTAATGTCTTATAACCGAGTTAGGACTGCAAACCAGTTTATCCGCTTAGCCGGTGGTGTGGCACTAAATCTAGGTTTGGATTTACAGGGTGGGGTGCATTTCTTGATGGAAGTAGATACTCTAGCAGCTATACGACAAAGAATTGATGCTACTGCGGGAGAGTTCAAAGTTGAACTGGGGCGCAATCGCTTGCGCAGTGTTTATTTTTCAACAGGTGTCACGGAAAAAGTTGATGGAGTTGATTATCCAGCTATTGGAATAGGGTTTATTTCTGACTCAGTGCGTAGCCAGGCAATTCAACTTTTCTCGGAATATGAGATGCAAGCAAAGACGCGTGAGGAAGGTGGGATCTACTATGTAAACTTTTATTTCTCTGAAGTATTTGTTGAGCAGGTTCGCGATTTTGCAATAAGTCAGAATATGGCTACCTTGAGAGAAAGGATCAATGAGTTAGGAGTGACTTCTCCTTTGGTGCAACGTCAAGGGAGCAATCGTATAATCGTTGAGATGCCCGGAGTATCTGATGCAGCAGCGGCTAAGAGAGTTATCGGCTCAACCGCAAATTTAGAGTTCCGCATGGAAGCGAGTCGTTCTGGTACATCTGCTGGCACGCCTTTCCCCTTTAGAGATAATCCACGCGAAAGGGCATACCTTGATAGAAAAATAATAGTAGGCGGTGAGAATGTCATAAACGCCCAAGCACAATTTGATGAAACTGGTGTACCGCAAGTCGCAATCACTTTGGACTCTAGAGGCGGGCGTAATATGAACCGAGTTACTCGTGAGGCGGTAGGGCAGAATATGGCGGTCTTGTTAGTGGAGACAAATGTCAAGAATTTTGTCAAGAATGAAGCAGACGGTAGCACAGAGTTTGAGACAGAGACCAAAAAACAAATTATTAGCATACCAACTATTCGCGATGTTTTAGGTAGCCGATTTGTTATTACTGGCCTCTATGATCAAGCAGAAGCGTCAGAGTTGGCATTGCTGCTGCGTGCAGGTGCTTTGGCAGCTCCTATGTATTTTGTCGAGGAGAAGACCATCGGAGCCAGTTTAGGACAGGATAATATCCGTAAGGGTGTTTTCTCTTTAATTTTGGGATCTTTGTGCGTGATATTGTTTATTTTGTTCTACTATAGAGTGTTTGGCTTAATTGCTAATTTGGGCTTGATGTTTAACTTGATATTGATTGTAGCAATAATGTCGCAGTTGTCTGCAGTCCTAACTCTACCAGGTATTGCTGGGATTGTTTTGACCATAGGTATGGCGATTGATGCTAACATACTTATATTCTCGCGAATCAAGGAAGAGATGCGTAAGGGGCTATCGGGAATAATGGCTATAGACGCTGGTTATAATCGGGCGTTGTTATCAATTATTGATGCTAATATTACTACCCTTTTGGTCGGTATCATTCTTTTCTCTGTGGGTACAGGCCCAATCAAGGGCTTCGCCATAACCTTATCAATAGGTATATTGACGTCTTTGTTTACGAGCATAATATTTACTCGGCGCATTTTAGAGTTTCTATATGCTAAGAAACTGCTGAAAAAGATCTATATCTAACCCTATACAAGTTTATGTCAATTAAAGAATCTTTCGCTAAATTCAATTTCATGGATTATGGTGGCGTGGCGCGTATCGCCTCACTTGGTCTGTGTGTTTTAGCACTTGCTTTTATATTATTACGTGGGATTAATTGGGGACTTGATTTTACTGGAGGCACAGTTGTTGAGCTGGGCTATTCTGAGTCAGTTGACCTTGAAGAAATAAGAGAGTCCTTGGACGATGGTGGTTTCTCTTCTG
The DNA here is from genome assembly GCA_015163845.1 of Candidatus Portiera sp. Classification (GTDB taxonomy): domain Bacteria; phylum Pseudomonadota; class Gammaproteobacteria; order CBDBNL01; family JAAOII01; genus JAAOII01. The sequence goes on along the minus strand of JAAOII010000127.1, from coordinate 10,035 downwards.
CTGTGGTGCAGTATTTTGGAGACAGTAGCACCATATTAATACGTCTTAACACCCCAGAAGATGTTAGCAAGCAAGTGCTTGATTTAGTTAGTAAAGATGGAGTAGACGTTGACTTGCGTCTTGCTGAATATATCGGACCGCAAGTTGGTAAAGAGTTACAAGAGAAGGGTGGCTTGGGGATGTTGTTGGCGATCCTAATGGTCCTAATATATGTATCATTCCGCTTTCAACTTAAATATGCTGTGGGGGCAATTGTCGCTTTAGTGCATGATGTATTAATAATATTAGGTTTCTTTGCCTTGTTTCAAGTGCCATTTGATCTAAGTGTCTTGGCGGCTATAATGGCAGTGATAGGCTATTCACTCAATGATACCATAGTGGTCTCAGATAGAATACGCGAGAACTTACAAACTACTAATATAGAAAAACTAACAGAAGTGATCAATCTTTCTTTACGTCAGGTTTTTGGACGCACCTTGATTACTTCATTGACTACTTTCTTTGTGCTGGTTTGTCTATTTTTGTTTAGTGGTGATAGCATACGTTATTTTGCACTGGCATTGATGTTAGGGGTCATAGTGGGAACCTACTCTTCCATATATGTTTCTTCAAACCTACTGATTATGTTGAAATTGGAAAGATCTAGTGACATAAGTCAAAGATTGGAAAAAGAGGGCTATAAGTAATAGATATCCAGCTCATGGATGCTATATAAGATATTAAATTTATGCAAACAAATTTCACTCTATCTCTGCTGAGATTCATTATATTTACGCTTGCTATAATGTTTTCTAGTGCTGCTTTTGCCGGTAAGTTTTATTTCACCTTGGGCTACAGCTTGGACGAGAAAGAGTTCTCCTCTACAGAAATATCTTTGTCGTCTGGTGGAAATCATGCTAGTACTGTGGACTTAGGCGGCACCTATTTTTTTAATAATAAAGGAATTCAGCTAATAAGCTTTGATGTATTTTCTTCGTTGGATTCAGTTCAGGATTATAATTTTTTGTTTTCTGCTGGAGTTAGGGTATTAGGACTGAGTGCTGATTTTGGTAAAGCTGGAGGAGATAATGTCAAACACTCTGGTTTAGGTCTTATGCCAGGCCTGGACATGGGCTATAGATTTGAAACAAGAATACCAACGATATTATTGTGGTCTCTTGACTATGCCCCTAATTTATTAACTACCAATAAAATTGACGAAGTCCTACAGACAGGAATTTTTTATGAAGTAATGTTTACTCCTGTAGTCATAGGAAGTGTGTCTTATAGATATTCAACTGCTTCGTTTAGAGATTTAAAGATAAAAACTCCAAGTAGTATTGCTAAATTTGAAAATAGCTTAGGTTTTGGTGTTAAAATAAGATTTTAGAAGCCGGTATAGCTCAGCTGGTAGAGCAACTGACTTGTAATCAGTAGGTCCCGAGTTCGACTCTTGGTGCCGGCATATAAGAAATTGTACTTATAATTAGGAGAGGTTGGGGAGCGGTCAAACCCAGCAGACTGTAAATCTGCCGTCTCGTACTTCGCAGGTTCGAATCCTGCCCTCTCCAAATATATTGAGCTACATAGATGTCGTATAGAATGCCTAGGTAGCTATAAATGGTAGTTAAGAATGAATTGTGCGGGTATGGTATAATGGTAGAACATCAGCCTTCCAAGCTTAGGATGCGGGTTCGATTCCCGCTACCCGCTTATTTCTTTCTCAAGAGTTACTTGACTCTTGATTATAAGGCATAAGATTTTTAATAAAATATACAAAATCTTAAAAAAATAATAATTATTATTGGGAATTGGATGTTTTTGTGTTAAAGTGTAATCACAACTACATAAATTTGTATAATTATTATTGAAAGCATCGGGTTTGTCCTGTTGCTTTATTTTAATATTTTGTATATTGTATTTTTATGGGCTCATATAGCTCAGTCGGTAGAGCACTTCATTGGTAATGAAGAGGTCACCGGTTCAAATCCGGTTATGAGCTTGATGATTGAGTGGTTATGAGAGTTTTAATACTTGAATTTTTTGTTTCTTCGGAGATTATTTGTTAATTAAATTATTGTATAGGTAATATTATTATGGCTAAAGCTAAATATGAAAGAAATAAGCCCCACATTAATGTGGGCACTATTGGGCATGTAGATCACGGCAAAACTACTTTGACTGCTGCCCTTACTAAAACTTGCGCTGATAAATGGGGCGGGGATGCTATCGCTTTTGAAGGGATCGATAATGCTCCCGAAGAGAAAGAGCGTGGTATAACTATCGCAACTTCACATGTTGAGTATCAAAGTGATAAACGTCACTATGCTCATGTTGACTGTCCTGGACATGCCGACTATGTGAAAAACATGATCACTGGTGCCGCCCAAATGGACGGGGCTATATTAGTGGTTTCCGCTGCCGATGGTCCAATGCCTCAAACACGTGAGCATATACTTTTGGCTCGCCAAGTAGGCGTTCCTAGGATTGTTGTTTATTTGAACAAAGCCGATATGGTTGACGACAAAGAACTACAAGAATTGGTTGAAGTCGAAGTGCGTGAACTCCTCAACAAATATGAATTTCCTGGCGACGACACTCCTATTATTGTAGGATCAGCTATCAAAACCTTAGAAGGCGATGAAAGTGAAATAGGTGTTCCTTCAATCATTAAGTTGGTTGAAACACTTGATGAATACTTTCCTGAACCTGTGCGTGATATAGAGAAGCCATTTTTGATGCCGATAGAGGATGTGTTCAGTATATCTGGACGTGGAACTGTTGTAACTGGTAGAATTGAAAGAGGTATTGTTAATGTAGGTGATGATGTTGAAATTGTCGGTATGAAAGACACTACTAAAACAACCTGCACTGGTGTTGAAATGTTCCGTAAATTGCTTGATGAAGGACGTGCCGGCGAAAATGTCGGTGTGTTGCTCAGAGGAACTAAACGTGAAGAAGTTGAACGTGGTCAAGTGCTTGCTAAGCCCGGTTCTATGTCTCCCCATACTGAGTTTGAAGCAGAAGTATATGTCTTAAGCAAAGATGAAGGTGGACGCCATACTCCTTTTATTAATGGATACAAGCCACAGTTTTACTTTAGAACTACTGATGTTACTGGCGAAGTTAAATTGCCAGATAATGTTGAAATGGTAATGCCGGGTGATAATATTCAAATGAATGTTACTTTGATAGTTCCAATTGCCTTGGAAGAAGGTTTGCGTTTCGCTATACGTGAAGGCGGACGCACAGTAGGCGCTGGAGTTGTTGCCAAGGTCAACAAATAGAAGTTTAGTAAATAATTTATTTACCGACTTACTTAGGTCAGTAGCTCAATTGGCAGAGCAGCGGTCTCCAAAACCGCAGGTTGGGGGTTCGATTCCCTCCTGACCTGCAGTTAATATTAAGTTTTATGAATACAGATAGACAAACATTTTCAGGCCTCTTATGGGTCCAGTGGCTTTTAATAATTGCATTATTATCTGCTGTTGTTGTTGGTAACTATATATACTCCGAGTTCTCTCTCTTTTATAGGGTCTTGGTTGCTTTGGGTGTATTATTGGTTACTGGCGGTATATTCTATACCACAGAGCAAGGGAAAAACCTTTACCGTCTCGCATTGCAAGCACGTCTAGAACTTAGCAGAGTTGTCTGGCCTACGCGACCAGAAATTGTGCAAACTTTCATAGCGGTTATGGTAGTAGTTGGTATAGTAATGCTGATATTGTGGATAATGGATTCTTTCTTTTCTTGGCTAGCATTCGTGTTGTTAGGTTGATTTTTTATAATTGAAATGAATTGGTACGTAGTGCATGCATACTCTGGTTACGAGTCCAGAGTTAAAGAGCTTCTGGAAGAAAGAATTTCTAATAGTGGGCTCAAGCAGTCATTTGGTGAGGAGATATTGGTTCCTTCTAAACAGGTTGTTGAAGTCCATAGTGGGCGTAAGCGGACTAGTAATCGCAAATTCTATCCAGGATGTGTTTTTGTTAATATGGATATGAACGAAGAAACCTGGCATTTGGTGCGTTCTACTCCTAGAGTCATGGGCTTTATAGGAGGCACCAATAAAAATCCATTGCCAGTAAAAGAAAAAGAAATTGGCATTATAAAAGATCGTATAGATGGACAAGTAGAACGTTATCCTTTTGAAGTCGGTGAAGTAGTGTGGATAACAGATGGTCCTTTTTCTGGTTTTAGTGGGACTGTTGAAGAAGTGGATTCTGATAAAAGTAAATTGCAAGTATCTGTTTCTATATTAGGACGTGCTACTCCAGTGGAGATAGAATTTTCGCAAGTCCAAAAGAATTGATATAATAACCTATAAAGAACATAATTATGGCAAAAGGTGGCAAAACTAAAGAAGTTAAGACAGTAATCAAAGTTCAGGCACCAGCAGGTCAAGCAAGCCCTGGTTCCTCTTTAGGACCAGCTCTTGGGCAACATGGAGTGGCTATTCAAGAGTTCTGCAAAAGTTTCAATGATAAGACCAAAGATCAAGAGTCAGGAATGACTCTCCCAGTCGTAATCACAGTATACAACGATAGATCTTTCACTTTCATAATCAAAACCCCTCCTGCTGCAGTATTACTACGCAAGGCAGCCAACATAAGTAAGGGCAGTGGCGAACCAAATAAAATAAAAGTTGGGAAGGTATCACGCAAGCAATTGGAAGAAATAGCGGAAGTGAAAATGAAAGATTTAAATGCTGGAGATATTGATGCAGCAGTGCAAATTATAGCAGGAACTGCTCGTAGCATGGGGATTGAAACAGATGTCTAAATTAACTAAGAGAGCTAAGTTGGCGGCTGAATTATTGCCAACACCAGAAGCACGTGATTTTTCTGCTGCAATAGGAATTCTCCAAGAGCTGGCAAAGAAAAGTAAAATTAAATTTGTTGAAACTGTGGATTTGGCAATTAATATAGGAGTTGATGCGCGTAAGGGTGACCAAATGGTGCGTGGTATGTTAAGTTTACCAGTTAGTTCTGGGAAAGATATTAAGATTGCGGTCTTTGCTGATGGTGATGATGCCAAACAAGCACTTGAAAATGGTGCAGTAAAGAGTGGAATGAAAGATTTAGCCGATGCAATGCAAAAAGGTGAATGCGACTATGATGTTGTGATTGCAGTTCCAGAGGCAATGAAGCTGGTGGGACAATTAGGTAGAGTGCTTGGTCCTAAAGGACTTATGCCTAATCCTAAGGACGGAACTGTTTCTAAAGATGTTGTGGCAGCTGTAGCTAAAGCTAAGGCGGGTCAAGTGCGTTTGCGTAACGATAAGCAGGGGATAGTGCATTGCTCTTTGGGTAAACTAGATACTCAAGCGAGCGATCTAGAAAAGAATTTTATTGCGGTAATGGATGAACTAATACGTCTAAAGCCCAAGACAAGTAAAGGAACCTATCTGAAAAAAGTAACGGTCTCTTCTACTATGGGTCCTGGTGTATTAGTGAATATCCCTGCTGGATAAAATATTGTTGAAGACCACAGGAGAGATAGCACTTAGTTGTTTCTTAATATTCCTGTGCAGACGGTAATTACATAGTGATGAGTTGCCGTTTATTTAAGTTAGTAAAGTAATGTTATTAAAATCTGAAAAAGTTGATATAGTAAAGTCAATCAAACAAGAAGCTGAGACAGCGTTAGATGCGGCAATTGCCAATTACCGAGGTGTAGATGTAGCTTCTATGACGAAGTTGCGTCAAAATGCTCGGGATAAAAATGTTTATCTCAAAGTTACCCGGAATACTCTTATTAAGAGAGCTATTGCGGATACCGATTATGCTTGTTTGGAAGTTGAACTTAGCCAACCTACATTGTTGGGATTTTCTCGTGGAGAACCTGGTGCAGTCGCAAGATTGTTCAGAGATTTCACCAAGGAAAATCCTACGTTCCAAGTTAAGGGCTTAGCCGTGAGCGGTGAGTTTCTGTCAGCAGATAAAATATCTGTTTTGGCGAATCTACCTACTCGCGAAGAAGCATTAGCTCAAGTGGCAGCAGTGTTACAGGCACCTGTTCAGAAGTTTGCTGTTACGCTTAATCAGATACCTACAAGTTTGGTGCGCTCACTGTCCGCAGTTAGCTCAACCAAATAATTAAACAAAAAATAGAGGAAAATAAAATGGCGAAAATCTCACAAGATGATATATTGCAAGCAGTTTCAGACATGAGTGTCATGGAACTAGTTGAACTTATAAAAGCTATAGAAGAAAAATTTGGTGTATCAGCTGCTCAAGTTGCAGTTGCTGCTCCTGCTGGAGGTGGCGCTGGAGACGACGCTGGTGCGGCAGAAGAACAAACCGAGTTTGAAGTTATGCTTATAGCTACTGGTGGCAACAAGATTGCTGTGATTAAAGTAGTTAGAGCAATTACCGAGCTTGGTTTGAAAGAAGCCAAGGACTTGGTGGATGGAGCTCCATCCAGCATTAAAACAGGTGTAAGCAAAGAAGATTCAGAGAATCTCAAGAAACAACTGGAAGAAGCAGGAGCTGAAGTAGAACTCAAATAATGAGTTATTATTTTAGCGAAAGTAGCATTGGCATATGCACAACATAAGTTATTGAATAATTATAAGTCAATATGAAGTATAGCTTAATGGAACGCAAGAGATTGCGTTACAATTTTGGGGGATTAGAGGAAGTTGTTGAAATACCTAACTTATTGGACACTCAAATGGAGTCGTATAATGAGTTTTTGTTTCCTCATGGTGATGAACCATCTGGAATACATAAGGCATTTGAATCGGTCTTTCCTATTTCAGCCCATAATGGTAAGGCCCACATAGAGTATCATGGATATACTATGGGTGAGCCGCCATTCACTGTGGATGAATGCCGTAAAAACGGCACAAGCTATGCTGCACCTGTTTATGCCAAGCTGTCTTTAGCTGTGAGAGACAAAGCCGACAAAAATAAATTGGGCTTGGTTAAAGCCCAAGATAATGTATACATGGGCGATACCCACTTGATGACTCCAACTGGGTCATTTATAGTTAATGGTACCGAACGTTCAGTTGTTTCTCAGTTGCATCGTTCCCCTGGAGTATTTTTCAACCATGATGGAGGAGGTAGCCATATCTCCGGTAAATTCATATATTCTGCCCGCATAATTCCTTATAACGGTTCTTGGTTGGACTTTGAGTTTGATATCAAAGAAAACCTATTCGCAAGGATAGATCGCCGTCACAGATTACCAATAAACTATTTGCTGAGTGCTTTAGATTTTACTAATGAAGAAATCCTAGCTATGTTCTTCGCTACAGATAAGGTCAGTATTGGAGAGAATGGATTAACTATGGACGTAGTCCCCGAACATCTTCGCGATGAGACGGTTGGCTTCAGCATAGAAGACAAAAAGGGTAAGCTATTAGTAGATACTGGACATAGAATTACTGCCGATGATGTCAAATCAATCGCTGAGGCGGGTCTCAAAGAAATTACTATACCTGAAACACACCTTTACGGTAAGGTTTTAGCTCATGATATCCTAGTAGATGATGAGTTAATAGCGCCATGTAACACTAGTATTGATAAGTTGCTAATGGAACAACTGCGCGAAAAGGGAGTGAAGGAAATTAATATTATATATACCAATGAATTAGATCGTGGACCTTACATATCCAATACTCTTGCTAACTATTGGCTTGAGGGCAAGGAGAATGCTGTAGGGGAGATATATAAGATAATGCGTCCTGGCGATCAGTTCAACAGGGAAGAAGCAGCTAAGTTTTTTGATAATTTGTTTTTCAATGGAACCCGTTACAATCTTTCAAACATTGGTAGAATGAAGCTGAATAAGCGTTTAAATCGCGAAGATCTTACTGGACTACTCCATCTGGAAAAGGATGACATTGTAGAAACAATTAAAATACTTATTAGTATAAAAGATGGTCTTGATGAAATTGATGATATTGATAGTTTGGAGAACAGACGTGTCCGTAGAGTTGGTGAAATGGTGCAAAATGCTCTAAGATTGGGATTATTGAAAGTTGAAAGAGCTGTAAAAGAACGTTTGAGTTTGCCTGATGTTGATAAACAAACTCCTAAAGATTTAATTAGTGCTAAGGCGGTTTCAGCTTCAGTAAGAGAGTTTTTCATGAGCAGTCAATTATCTCAGCTAATAGATCAAGTTAATCCATTATCCGAAGTTACTCATAAAAGAAGGGTATCTGCTTTAGGACCAGGTGGTTTATCACGTGAAAGAGCTGGGTTTGAAGTGCGTGATGTGCATACTTCACATTATGGACGCTTGTGTCCAATAGAAACCCCAGAAGGTCCGAACATCGGACTTATTAATTCTTTAGCTATCTACGCTAAGATTAATTCCTATGGTTTTCTTGAGACCCCTTATCGTAGAGTTAAGGATAAAGCTATTACTGATGAGGTAGTGTATGTTTCTGCTATGGATGAGTGGAACCATGTTATCGCTTCGGCTAGTGCCAAGGTTGACAAACGCAATAGAATAGCTGATGAGATAGTTCCTGTAAGGTATCGTAGCGAGGTAATGTTGCGACCTGCCACAGAAGTTACACTCATAGATGTTTCTCCGAAACAGCTAATATCTGTGGCAACTTCATTGATACCTTTCCTTGAACATGATGATGCCAATAGAGCATTGATGGGTTCTAATATGCAACGACAAGCAGTCCCTCTGGTTAAACGCGAAAAACCTTTAGTCGGCACTGGTATGGAAAAATATGTTGCTAGGGACTCTGGACGTTGTGTTGTTGCAAAGCGTGGTGGTGTTGTAGAGGAAATTGACTCCAAGAGAATAGTTGTCAGAGTTACCGATGATACGAATGAATTACCAGTTGATATTTACCCACTTGAGACCTACAGAAGAACTAATTATAATACCTGCATAAATCAGTTGCCTTCAGTTGAAGTGAATGATGTTGTAGGCGTAGGTGATATTATTGCTGATGGTTCTGCCTCGGACTTGGGTGAATTAGCTATAGGTTCAAACATGAGAATAGGTCTGATGTGCTGGAAGGGATATAACTTTGAGGATTCTATATTGCTATCCGAAAGGTTAGTTGCTGACGAACGATTGACTAGTATCCATATAGTTGAACTAACCTGTACTTCAAGAACTACTAAATTAGGTGACGAAGAGATTACCCGAGACATACCCAATGTAGGCAAGATGGCTTTAGCATCCTTGGATGAAAGTGGTATTGTGCAAGTTGGTGCTGAAGTTAGAAGTGGTGACATTTTAGTAGGTATGGTGACGCCTAAGAGTGAAGAACAGTTGACCCCTGAAGAAAATTTATTACGCGCTATTTTTGGTGAGAAAGCACTAAATGTTAAAGATAACTCATTGAGGGTATCCCCAGGTGTCAAAGGCACTGTAGTGGATGTTCAAATATTTACTCGCGAAGGCGTTGACAAAGATGAGCGAGCTAAGGCGGAAGACAAAGCAATACTAAGTGAAGCTAAGAATACTACTACTACTCAATATGAGATATATCGTAAAATTACTGCTGCCCAATTTCAAGAAAAATTGGCTGGCAAGCAGGTTGAAAAAGGTAAGGGCTTTAAGAGTAAGCACCGCCTAACCAAAAAAGATCTAGAGAACTTAGAACTGAAAGATATATTTAATTTATCAATGTCTGACAGTAGTTTGAATGACCAATTAGATAAAGCCCGTGCAAATCTTATTATGGTAGAGAAAGAATTGAATAAAAACTATTCAGACACTGAGAAGAAGATTAAGGCCGGTGATACAGGATTAGCTCCAGGTGTCCTCAAAATAGTTAAGGTTTATGTGGCAGTAAAACGACACATCCAATCAGGTGATAAGATGGCTGGTCGCCATGGTAATAAAGGTGTTGTATCAGCAATAGTTCCAGTGGAAGACATGCCCTATGACGTTAAAGGCAACCCTCTTGATGTGGTCTTAAGTCCTTTAGGTCTGCCATCACGTATGAATATAGGCCAATTGTTGGAAGCCCATTTGGGCTATGCGGCTAAAAGCTTAGGGGAAAAAATTCAAGAATTGCTTGATCAAGAGAAACAACTTACTGGTTTGCTCAAACTACTTAAATCCATATAT
>JAAOII010000126.1 GCA_015163845.1 Candidatus Portiera sp. | reverse complement strand
TAAGGAACACATAAATACTCTCAACCAGAGGAGCATAGAAGTTAGTGAAGAGGCAGCCAACCTTACCAATGCTTTGAGGAACGACAAGACAATGCAAGGTAGCTGGGGCGAAGTCATATTGGAAAGATTATTGGAACTCTCAGGATTAGAGAAAGATCGGGAATATTTTATCCAGCAATCCATAGTTGCCGAAGATGGCAATAGAAGACGCCCAGATGTCATACTCAAACTCCCCGATGATAAGAATATAGTCATTGACTCTAAAGTATCTTTGAATGCCTATAATGATTATTGCAATGCCAAAGATGAGGAGACGCAGGCAATATTCATCAAGAAACATGTCAAAGCAATTGATACCCACATCACAACCCTGAGTGCTAAGGACTATGAAAAACTGCCTGGTGTAAACTCATTGGACTACACCTTGATGTTTTTCCCCTTGGAGGCGGCCTTCCTGGCAGCACAAAAAGAAGACCCCAAGTTGTTTGAAAGAGGCATAGATAAGAACATTATTTTGGTAGCTCCCACCACTTTACTGGCAACCCTAAAAGTGATTCATAATCTATGGCGTAATGAGAAGAGAGTAATGAATGCTCAACAGATAGCAACAGAAGGCGGCAAACTCTATGACAAGTTTGTTGGCTTTATTGAGGATATGGATAAGTTAGGCAAGTCGTTGGATACGGCACAGCAAAGTTTTACCGGTGCACAGAATAAACTTCATCAAGGGCGGGGCAACCTTCTCGGTCAAGCAGACAAAATGGGCGAGTCAGCTAAAGGGCTAATTAGTGGGAAGAGCAATAAATCATCCAAACAAAAAGATAATGAATCTCAAGAAGATAATGAATCTATAGTTGGAACCATTGAAAATATGAAGAGTTTAGGTGCGGATGCTAAAAAGAAAATAGCCCGCCAAACATAATCCAAACATAATCCAAACATAATCCAAACATAATCCAAACCTAGTCCAAATATAATCCAAACATAAAATTGTGGCTAAAATATCGCCTTCTCTAGGCCGTGGAGCATCAAAAATTGGCATCATCTATGCCCTGATTGCGGTTAATCTTGCCGTTTATTTGTGGATTTACTATCTACAGGATATCCAGGGCTTGCGCCTTGGATGTTTTGGTGGTTTACAGGCATATAAAATTATTGGGGAAGGAGAATATTGGCGTATATTCAGTTCAATGTTTGTGCATTATGATTTTGCTCACTTGGCATTCAACATGGCAGCGCTGTTTATCTTTGGTTCTTATGCCACAGAAATTTTTGGCTGGCTAGGAGCGGTTATAATATACTTAATATGTGGAATATTTGCCAATCTAGTAGCCCTCTTAATCGTCTATCCAGCTATCTACTCTGGTGTCGATCTTGGCTATTGCGCCATAGGGGCATCAGGATCTGTGTTGGGCTTGGTGGCGGCGGTGGGCTTCTTCATGTGGCAAGTATGGAGGAAAACCCGCCATCCACGTGCCTATGCTTTTGCCCGTCAATTCGCCATCATACTATTGCTACAATTTGCCATTGATATTTTTGCTCCCAATGTGTCACAGGTACATCACTTGAGTGGGGCCTTAAGCGGAGTAATCATCGCCTATCTTATTGCTCAATTTCCTCAAGCATTTAAGTTATTATTGAACAAGAGCAGATAGCTAAAATACAAAAACATTTAATGAAAAAGAACCTTATATACATTCAATCAGGAGGAGTGAGCTCAGTAATAAATGCTTCTGCCTGTGGAGTAATTGAGACAGCCCGTAAGCATACAGATAAAATAGACAAAATTTACGCCGCTGTCTATGGCATAGGCGGATTCTTGCAAGAGAATATCTATGATATTACCGATGAATCAGCTGATAATGTTGCCGCCTTTCGCTGGACACCCGGTGGCATATTCGGCTCTTGCCGCCATAGAATGCCAGACCTAACAGAAGATGAAAGTGAATATATGAGAATCTATGAGTTATTCAAAGCCCATAACATAGGATACTTCTTCTACAATGGCGGAGGTGGCTCAATGGACGCAGCTAATAAGCTTGCTAATTACTGCAAGTCCAAGGATTGGGATGTGAAATGCTTGGGCATACCCAAGACAATTGACAATGACCTTGGCTATATGGATAATTGCCCAGGTTATGGTTCCGTGGCAAAGTTCACCGCCACCGCCACCATGGAGTCGGGCTTAGATGTTGCCTCCATGCACACTGCATCAACTAAGGTATTGCTAATGGAAGTCATGGGACGCCATGCTGGCTGGATAGCAGCAGCAGCTGGCTTAGCTCATACAGATGATGCCAGCCATCCCCACATCATAATATTCCCTGAAATTCCATTGAACAAGATAGAATTATTACACAAAGTAGATGCCTGTGTCAAGAAGAATGACTATTGTGTCATGGTAGTTGCTGAAGGGGCTCGCGACGAACAAGGCGAGTTAGTTAGCACAGCAGGAGTTGGTGCTCATAAACAACTTGGCGGAGCGGCAAATGTTATTGCCATGTTGATAAGTCAGTTGTTAGGTTATAAGTTTCACTGTGTGATTTGTGATTACCTACAAAGGTCAGCTAGGCATCTAAGTTCTTTAGTGGATGTTGAACAGGCCTATGCTGTGGGCGAGGCAGCAGTTGAATATGCCTTGCAAGGCAAGAATGCCATAATGCCAACCATAGAAAGGGTCTCGTCTTCCCCCTATAAATGGAAAGTGGGCGAAGTAGAATTAATTAAAGCAGCAAACTCTGAAAAGTTATTGCCGCGTAATTACATAAGTAAGGATGGATATTCAATAACTCAGGATGCTGAAGAGCATATACGTCCATTAATCCAGGGAGAGAATCCTCCCCCCTATGAAAATGGCTTGCCGGTATTTGCGACCAAGAACTTTAAAATGCTGGCTAAAAAACTACCCGAATTTAATTAAAAACACTCTATAGGAAGTTAAAAATAAATGAATGATAACAAAATAAAATTATTCCTCACTGATATGGACGGTGTCCTAACAGAAGGAAGCATAGATTATTCTGGCAATGGACTGCTCAGCAAGAGATTCCATGTCCATGACGGTATGGGCTTGGAGGTGATCCGCGAGTTGGGGGTAATGACTGGTCTGGTAACTTCGGACGACTCTTCAATAATTGATCATCGCCAAGAACATCTAAAGTTTACTCATGTCCTCAAAGCCATCCCCAAAGGCGAAAAACTAAAAGCGACGCAAGAACTATGCGAACAATTAGGACTCTCTTTAGCAGAGGTCTCATACATGGGTGATGATGTGAATTGCTGGGACCTACTATCTGCGGTTGGCTATCCTGCCTGTCCTGCCGATGCCCAAGAGATCATCAGAGAAATTCCTGGAATACACATCACCAAGTTGCTTGGTGGAAGAGGTGCAGTGCGCGAGTTTATCAACTATCTATCAGCAGAGAAGTTATTAGCAACTAACAGCAGCATCAAAGAATTCGTAACTCGCGGCTTCACCCCCTAAACAGCTAAAAACCAAAACCTGTCCGCAAAATCTTATGATTTACATATATTCACTTATATACGTAATTTATACATAGTTGCATAGATTTCAGGTAAAATATTATTTAATTATTATGAAGCATTCTATTATTAAGCTATAACAGGCAAGCAACAGGCAATCCTGAAAAGGCCCCACACACACAACTAATTATTATGAAAAACATCATCTCCCACCTATACAAATTAAACCATAACTTGCGTAGCACTCAACTCTTAGCAACTTTATTAGTCAGCATTTCTTTAGCCGCCTGTGGTGGCGGTGGTGGTGGTAGTGGCCAACTCCACCAGCAAAGCCAACTGGTTTAGATGCTACTCTCGGGTCAAATTTAGTAAATATAACATGGGATGAAACTAATCGGACCACTCATTATAGTGTCAGTCGCCGTCTTGATGCTGATTTAAGGCTGCTGAATGCCAGTGTTATTGAAGCCAGCTATATAGACAGACCAGCCCCGTCTCCCCAGCATTCATGCCCATAGCAACTCACCTTATATTGGAAGAAGGATTAGAAGAGTTTTGCTTAAGGTGTAAATATTAT
>JAAOII010000125.1 GCA_015163845.1 Candidatus Portiera sp. | reverse complement strand
CTTGCCAACACGTGAAATAGCACTGATGTTGCCTGGTAGAGATTGTTTGTTAAGTTGTCCATTGTGTTCTATGATGGATCTCATTCTATAGGGCTTACGTAATGTTGGAGTACTTGCCGACTCACTTGGTCTTGTAGCTCCCCCACCACTATTGCTACTAGGATTAGAAGGGGAAGGTTTGGATTGTCCAGGACGCCCACCTCGTCTACCGCCAGTGCGGAAAATATCAGAAGGTGTTGGCAGATATGACCCGCCCCCAGGAGTCCTCTTAGAGTTTTTCTTTGCTCCAATTGTAGAGCGAGCAATTCCAGTAAGAGCTAAGGACCCTTTATAGCCAGCATTTGCTGTCATGAGTGCTAAGGTAACTGCTGGTAAACTGAATACAGCAGCGACGCTTGAAATTGCAGTAGGAGACATTAAATAGCTCTTTACAATCCAGACACTGCTAAGCATAGCAACACCAATTAGGACATTCACCGTTGTCACCATCACATAGAATAGTGACTCGCTAAATATTGGTAGTGCCTCCTCAACGTCCAATGCTGCCATTAATGCAGTTACTCCTAATTTACCCATTACGGCTATCATTACTGCTTCAACAACTCCCCACAGCAAAAGAAAGCTAGTGATCATCAACCAATTGCGCGGCAGAGAACTCTGTTTGGTAATAAAAAATGGCAAAAAGAAAATACCTATGACATAATTAATTGCAAACAAAGTGGAACGCAGATAACTCAATAGTCCATGGAGAATCATTAGCCCCCATTTGCTACCCCAAGCCATAAAATATTCTGCATAGAGTGACAAACTTTTATCCACTAAAAGAGCTATGGGATCTTTGTTCTTTCTCACGCCATGAAAAAACTCCACAGCACCTTCTAGATCACGCATAGTATTCTCAAAACTATCTCCGATTGGATAGACAGTTTTAGTTAAAGCATTGCTGGCCAATATCAGTTCCACCATAACAATTCTATATACTGCAATGGCAAGAACAACAGCAGCAGCAGCATAGACCCCAGCAAAAATATCCGTAGCACTATCGTCTTGCATATCTTGAGCTAATCTTGATCCTAGGCATATGATAATGAGAGGAGCTAATAATGGAGCCAAAAGATTATCACCTACTGTTATGAGATATTCAAATACCGACTTTTCATCACGCATAGAAGTGTAAAAATTAAATATCATCTCTCCAAGCACAGAGATGTTAAATGCCTCAAGCATCGGCTCAAAGTATTCTGAAGTCGCCCCTTTGCGAATAAATCCTTCCGCCATGACAAGTGTGGGGATGAATAATGTCAGCAACAATATTAATGGCAATATTAATAAAAAGGACCAGAGCAAGTTACTTGTCTGACAGTTATGGCTAGTTTTATTTAGTAAGATCATCTGCTAGAAAAAACATTGAAGCTGCCGAAAAGCATATTTTGATTAGCAACATTTTTGATATTGCGGTTATACCTCACCTTAGTATTACCATCATGCATTAATGCAAGTGTGCGTTGGATGGATGCCAATAACTGGTCTTGGGAATTAAAATCTTTGGCAGTGGATGCCTCTTGTAGTGCTTGAGAGCTCGTCTCAAGAATTATTCCTGCATCTATTAAAAGGCGAAAAGAGTCAGCTATTAAATAAAGTCCTTCTCGCCGCTTACCACTTGTTGTCCTTGTAGCTAGTTCTCGCATAGCGGCATCCAGTTTGATTAAAGTGGCTAATTGCCGGGTGCCCACCGCCGCCTCGCCTCCAATTAAACCTCCCAGCAGTTGCAAATATGCAACATAACTTGATGATTTGTGTGATAGAGATTTCTCCTGCAATTTCTCCACGGACTCTTGGACATCTATGAGATATTCTGTTTGCTCTAATAATCTGCTCATCTGAGAAATTATCTCTGTAAGCTTAATTATCTCTATGCTATCGGTAGCACCAATAGCATCTGCTACTGCGGTTGATGTTAGTGAAAATAATAGCAACAAAAAACAGATGCTTCTAGAATAGGTACTTCTAGAATAGGTGAGGCGAGAATAGGTGAGGCGAGAATAGACAGCACGCCTCATTAGCAAGAATATATTATTGTTATTTTTCATGCTGCCTGATAATGAGCTAATAGTTCTTTGTAGGAATCTTCCATGGTCTGGTTATTCGTCTTATTCGTCTTAACAGCATTGGCAGTATTCCTTTCTAATATTTCCCGCTTAATTTGCAAGCCCCTATTGCTGGTATCGGCAAGTGCTAGAATCTCCATCGGATAGGTAAGAAAACTATCTACCCATTTATCGCCAAATCCTATCATGGCTGGACGATATTCTTTATGCCCAGTAGTATAGTTACTCCAAGTATCAAACGCTTGGGTATTTAATGATGACAAGGTATCTAACAACAAGCTGTGCCTACTTTCTGTGTAGAGCAAATTAGTTATATGCATTTGCGAGATTAATGAAGAATCCAACTTAAGAATATCTTCTGCCTCTTGAGTGATCAAATTGATATAGCCACTCTCCTTACGTCCCATTCTTGCTATTTGAGTACACAGAGTGCGGATTGTCTCTTTGTCTATGCGGGCAAATTCATGTAGTTCGTCAATACTTATGAAAGTAGGCGTCTGGTTAAATAATGCCTTCTGACCAAACCGCAAACTCAAAAATGTTAAGTAAGTCATCATCAAATGTGCATCATCTTTAAGACGTTTAAAATCAGCCCCAAACAAACCATCGCTAATCGTCAAATTATTTTCATGCTTAAATCTTTCTCCGATAATAGTATCTAAAAAACTTTTCACATTTACTAATATCTCATCACGTGCCCTCTTCTGTTTATCACTGAGATTCTTCTCGCTTAACTTACTGAGACAATTATAAAAGTCCTGCAAGTTGGGAGCTAAATTTTTATTGCTGTTGTTATTGAGGTCTCCTCCATTCTTTAGTGATTGCTGTGGCGGCTGCTTATAGACGCTTTTCAAAGTCATCTCGCAAATTGCTATTTGATGAATGTCAAGTTGCATATTTCCATCGGTAAATATTTTTGCCAAGGAACGTATAGTAGGTGAAACCAAAACACTGGATATTGTTTCTGTTGCTTCGCTATAAGGTGGGAAAGGATTTATCACACTCTCATCTGGATCCAAAGTTGCATAATTGCCACCGAGCAATTTGAATAAGAACTCGTAAGTATTACCTATCTCTATGGTGTAAAAATCATAACCCAGCCCATATAATTGAATGATGCGAGCGCAATTCAAGACCCCCTTGCCACTACCGGTTTTAGCAACAGTCATTGAATGATAAAACTCACCACCCGACTTATTGCTAAGATCAAAACCACTAAATGTATGATTAGTTCCTAAGATTGCCTCCTCATAGCCATTGCCCTGATGAAACTCAACTGCTGGCAACAAACAAGATACCATTTCTGTATGATCATGACGCATGAACTTTGACTTATGCATATTCCCCGGTAAAGAATAATTCAAGGAAAACCTCAACAATTTCTCACTTTCCATGATACCTCCAAGGGCACTTAGTTGTTCATTAATTTCATTACAATAGTGGCGAATAGTTGATGGATCACCATAGAGTTTGATGAAGCAAACATTGGCAAATATCTGTAGATCATTATTTACAATGTAACGTCGCCATTCAGATATTTCAAGAAGTCGCTTCTCTGCCATAGCATCCGATGTGGCAATTTGTTTCTCCTGCTTAACTTCCTCAGCCCCACTTTTGCGTAATAAACTTCCAGAGTCCTTTCTTCTCAAGTAAAGGGCTATATCCATATCTACAGGCAACCAAGAAAACAAATCTGTGAACAAGCGCGGACTGGGCTCTGGATAAAAATATAATAGTCCAGCTTTAACATTTATGCCATTCATAACATAGACATCATCAACTAGTTGACCACTAGGAGCCAACAAGTTCTGTAAGTCGTAGCGATCAGTGGGGATAATCTCACAGGAGCGATGGTGAGATGCTTCATAGAGAAACTTGGATGCGTCTTCACGATTAAGCATCCTAAAACCATTTAGCTTGGTAGCCAGTGTGTCGCAATATTTAGCCAGTTGGACTTTTTGTTGCAGGGCATCATTGTAGATTTTCTCCAAAGAATCTGGATTCCATGCACTCATTAAAGTGCTCAAAGAAATTTCACGATGCTGATGGATCAATAGATAGATGGAGTTTTTATAACAACTTTCTTCTATGTGACTGATGTAGCTTTCGCGCAGTTCTTCAAGCACTTTAATGCTGCGACACAATTTTTGTGCCCTATACCGCTGCGGGGATATTGTGTCGCGACGTCTGTGCATATGAAACTCAAAGGAGATATTTAATGGCAACTGGTTGATAATATTATTAATGTTGTTAAGGTAGTTAGCCGCACTTGATGCATCTTGCATGTATATGTCATAGCCATCTATTTGAGCTAAGGCACTCACCGAACCATCTCTGTGGATAATATAATTATCATCGAGGAAATACCAAGGAGCAGATTGATTGGATTCGGTAACTTGCACTCGCTTCGCCCCAAACATATTTGCAGAAATCATTTAAGTAAAGCACCAAGGAGTAGATTGATTGGATTCGGTAACTTGCACTCGCTTCGCCCCAAACATATTTGCAGAAATCATTTTAGTGACTCGCCCCCTACTGATTGAGCTAAGGTGCTCATTGAACCATCTCTGTGGATGATATAGTTATCCTCTATATATGAAGCAAAATACCAAGGAGCAGATTGATTGGATTCGGTAACTTGCACTCGCTTCGCCCCAAACATATTTGCAGAAATCATTTTAGTGACTCGCCCCCTACTGATTGAGCTAAGG
>JAAOII010000124.1 GCA_015163845.1 Candidatus Portiera sp. | reverse complement strand
TATATAGTAAGTCAGTTGCGAGATGGTTTGGGTGGTCTCGCTTATATAAAAAGCAATACCCGCCTCTTGCATCTGCTTTGTTACCGCCGCTACTTATATAGTAAGTCAGTTGCGAGGTGGTTTGGGTGGTCTCGCTTATATAAAAAGCAATACCCGCCTCTTGCAGCTGCTTTGTTACCGCCGCTACTTATATAGTAAGTCAGTTGCGAGATGGTTTGGGTGGTCTCGCTTATATAAAAAGCAATACCCGCCTCTTGCATCTGCTTTGTTACCGCCGCTACTTATATAGTAAGTCAGTTGCGAGATGGTTTGGGCGGTCTAACAGGAATGCCCGCCTCTTGCATCACTTCCTTTGCCTGCTTGATGGTGTAAGTACCAAAGTGAAAGATACTAGCAGCCAACACCGCATCCGCTTTGCCATGAGTGACGCCATCCGCCAAGTGTTGTAAATTGCCAACTCCCCCAGAAGCAATCACTGGTATAGAAACCTTATCACTTATTTTGCTAGTGATGTCCAAATCGAAACCATTCAAACCGCCATCATTATCCATGCTGGTTAACAGAATCTCGCCAGCCCCCAGTTGTGCCACTTGCTCTGCCCATTCTATGGCATCAAGATCGGTTTCCTTCTTGCCACCATGGGTGAATACCTTCCAGCCGCCAGCCCCGTCTTTTTTCACATCAATCGCCACTGTTATGCATTGCGAACCAAATGTTTCTGCGGCTTGGCGGATTAGATCTGGCTTAAGCACAGCGGAAGTATTGATGCTCACCTTGTCTGCTCCTGCACGCAAGAGTGCCTTAATATCTTTCAGTTCGGAAATGCCACCGCCCACCATCAGAGGTATGAAAACCTCTGAGGCAATTCTCTCAACCAAATCCAAAGTGGTTTTACGCCCCTCTTCACTGGCTGATATGTCTAGGACTGCCAACTCATCAGCACCTGCCTCACAATAACGTTTAGCTGCTTCAACTGGATCTCCTGCATCACGTAATTCTTGGAACTTGATACCTTTCACAACTCTGCCATCGGCAACATCCAAGCAAGGGATTATTCTTTTAGCTAACATATCACTTTTTATTTTTATGACAGGGAGAATTTACTCGGGGATAATCTATTTGCAGGATAATTTACTGGAGAGTAATTTACTGGGGGATAATTTATTTGCGAGATAATCTATTGCACCAGTGCAATGGCTTGTCGCAAATCCAAGGTCTTCTCATAGATGGACTTGCCACAGATTACTCCAGCAATCTTGCCAGTGTCTTTGAGTGCCTGAATATCTTGCAGGTTGGTGATACCCCCAGCAGCAATCACCGGCAGTGAAGTCATCTCGGCTAGGTTGGTGAAGGCGGCCGCATCAACGCCTCTGAGCATTCCATCATTTTTTATGTCGGTGACTATTAACCCGCCCAAAGGTGCTTGACTAAAACTCTCCAAAGAATCTTGAATGGACACGGATGCTTCTTTTAGCCAACCCTCGCTGCGAATCTTACCATCTTTCATATCATAAGAAATGTATATTCTGTTTGGGTAAGTGGCAGCAAGCTGGCATACTAATTGGGGTTGTTTGATAGCCAAAGTTCCTATGATTACTTTGCTAACTTTTATTTCATCTAGATATCTTGAGGCGATTTCTGGATTGCGGATTCCACCGCCAACTTGAATTTCCATTTCTGGCATGCTTGCCACTAGGTCTTTGATGACTGACAGGTTAACATCCTTGCCATCAAAAGCACCATCTAGATCAATGACATGGAGATTCTTGGCTCCTTGCTCATGCCACATTGCCGCACATTCTGAAGGATTATCATAATAGACGGTCTCTTGGTCGGCCTTACCTTGAGATAAGCGGACACATTTACCATTCTTTATATCAACCGCTGGGATTATAATCATTATTTGCAGCCCTCCCATTGACAAAAGTTCTTGAGCATTTGCAAACCATCATCTTGGCTTTTTTCAGGGTGAAATTGGGTAGCAAAAACATTACCACTGAGAACTGCCGCATCAAACTCTATGCCGTAAGTACACTTGGCAGATGCAATCTTTGGATCATCACTGAGGCAGTAGTAGCTGTGCACGAAGTAAAAATAACTATTCTGAGCAATCTTGTAATACAGAGGATGATCTGGGTCAACTAGATTAAGTTGATTCCAGCCAATCTGCGGAACCTTTAATCTTTCTTGGAATTCTTCTTGGGATTTTTCTTGCGGCTGTGCTTTGCCGCCATCATCTTTTATAAGTTTGACATCTCCCTGCAGTATGCCAAGCCCATGACTATTAGCATCCTCTTCATTATTTTCAAAGAGTGCCTGCATGCCAACACAAATTGCCATTAGTGGTTTCTCTTTGGCAGCTTGTTTTATGGCGGCATCCAATCCACTGGACTTCAGAGCAGCTACACAATCGCGAATCGCCCCAACTCCAGGGAAGACCACCTTATCAGCATCGGCAAGGTCTTGCGGCTTATCAGTCACTTTGATATTATCCCCTGAGGCAACAAATTTGAGTGCTTTGTCTATGGAGTGAATATTACCCATTCCATAGTCAACGACTGCTATCTCTTTATTCATTATGTTATCTATAGAATCTGGGTATAAGGTCTAGGCAACTTTACAATCTTGCTGAAATCTTGTCTAGATATAAGTCCATTGGGTTTTCGTTATGCTGGGCAGTGATCTGCCTTAGACCAGTGGGGCAGGTAATATTTATTTCACTGAGATAACCACCGATAATATCCAGACCAGCAAAACTAATATCCTGTTCTTTTAGGAAGGGACCCACCTGTTCGCATATGCTCATCTCTTTTTTGCCAAGATCCTCAACCTTGTAATTGCCACTAACCGCCAAGTTGGCACGGAAGTCGCCAGGCGAAGTGAGGCGTGCCAGCATTTTGGGGAAGGGCTCTCCATCAAACATAGTCACTCTTTTGTCGCCGCCTATAAGAATATCTGGGATGTATTCCTGTGCCATTGCTAAATGTTGTCCTCTATTGGTGAGACCCTCCAGCACACTACGTAAATTCATATCACCTTGTTTGACCATAAAGATTCCTTGTCCACCCATGGCATTCAAAGGTTTAAACACTGTTGCCTCATTGCCCTTATGAAACTCAACTAACTGCTGAATATCAGCACTGAGTAAATGGCGTGGCATTAGATCAGGGAACTTGGTAGCAAAAATCTTTTCATTGAAGTTGCGAATAGCGGCGGGGGAATTAGCCACCAGCACACCATCATTCTTTGCCAGCTCAAGTATCTGGGTGGCGTAGATATAGTCATCATTAACTGGTGGATCAATTCTAATGAAGATAACATCATATTCTTTTAGTGGCACCTGCCGTCTTTCTTGCATGGCATACCACTTATCAGGATTATCCCAAACCTCTATAGGGCTGGAGAAAGCACCCGCTGCGCCACCATCTACATATAAATCTTGGACGCCAATATAGTCAATTTGCCAGCCCCTCTTTTGGGCCGCCAGCATAAGTGCGAGTGAAGTGTCTTTAGCGACATTGATGCGGTCAATTTGTAACATCACGAAGCCGACTTTCATTGAAGATTTAACCATAACTATATGCGGTTGATTTGTAGTAACCCAAGCTCTGCTTTAATTGAGATTTAACCATAATTATATGCGGTTGATTTGTAGTAGCCCAAGTTCTGCTTTATTTAACTATTAGCTATTCTATTAAGCCCTTTTTTGCAAGTTTTGTTTGTGGTCTGACTGAGAAGTGTTTTATTATTTTGCTGCACGCCCGAGATATTCACCTGTGCGTGTGTTGACTTTTATTTTCTCTCCCTCTTCAATGAACAAAGGAACTTTCACTTTGGCTCCAGTATCCATCACTGCTGGTTTATTGCCGCCACTAACAGTATCGCCTTTTAATCCAGGATCTGTTTCAACAACAGTGCATTCTATTGTTTGAGGTGGTTCAATAGCAATGGGTTCATTTTCATGAAGAATAATATTACAAATATCTCCTTCTTGCATCCACATTCCATTA
>JAAOII010000123.1 GCA_015163845.1 Candidatus Portiera sp. | reverse complement strand
CACAGGGGAATTAGCTGAGTTTCTCTCACCGCCTGGAGATACCGAGGCAATGGCGAAAAATATTCGCAAGGTTATTGATCATCCACCGCGGCTAGGTTATGAACATATAGCTAAATTCCACAAGGACGTCAACTTCCAAAAATACTTGTCTTTGGTAGAAGGCAATAAGTAGTGTATAGAGTCAATACTTCATCAATTAATGAAGTAGAGGCATAGGTGGACAGAAAATAGACCTTCTATACGTATAGCATATAATACCCTTATGAAGAAAGTACCATTAATGATTATAGTAAAGCAATATCCCTTGAATCTAAATATGCAAAACCATACCACGGCCGTGGCATAGCAAAATATCATATGAAAGGTTACTCAGGAGCATTGGAGGACTTCACCCAAGCAATAATATTAGATCCTAACCATGCTGGCGGCTATTACTGGAGGGGCTATATTAAGTACTTTCTCAAGGACAAGCAAGGTATGAAAGAGGATATAGAAATAGCTGTAGCCCTAGATCCAAGTGATAAAACAGGCCAAGCCATAGTTAAGAATATCACCAAAAAACTGAATGAAGAAGTGGAGGAGGGGCTATAGAAAAGAAATAGCCCAGCACTTCATAAAATCTTTAAGTTATACAATAATATGATCTTTAGCAAACATACCTGGTAAAAAGATAATAAACCCATTATTCAGTTTCATTAATTTATTCTCATAACGTTCAGCCCATCTCTTATATGGCTTACAGAGTTTGCCAGCAGAAGTAAATTCTTCGGCACTGGTAACTTCATAAATAATATTTATAATTAACTGCTTGTTTTTTTGTTATTGGCCACGGCGTTCTAACCTCTCTACTGAGAGTCGCTTTCTTCACCTGGATATTGATATATTTATCAGATGTATCATAAAGGAATATTCTAATATCTATCCCACTATAATCCAACTCGGAGGACATAACAACCTTCGGGTACATAGTATTAGCAAGATGGCCACCTTGTATTTGAGTCAATAGAGATGCCCAGGTTCTATAAATTCTAGCTGGCAAGCCCCTATAAAACGTCTCTTTACTAAACATTGCTCGGTTTCTAAAATCCTCTAATTCCCCCTGCAAACTCTCACTATACACTTTATAGAAGTCGCTATAATCAAGTAGCTCAAACTTATCCCAGTAATATTCATACAGAAGTGATATAGCTTGTATATTCCTTGGCATATCTAACTCTACAAGTTTAATCTTAGAATATTTCTCCCTATAACTACCCAGATCAATCTGGCCCAAGAATTGATTAAACTCTTCTAACTTTCTTTCTTCGTCTTTTCTAACCATTTGTTACCTAAGGTTACATAATCTTTATTTATATCTGTCGCATAAAACTCAAGCCCTAGTTTTTGAGCAACAACACACTCAGAGCCAGAGCCACTAAAAGGTATCAGGATGTTCTTTGGAGCAGTCCCCTTAATTAATTTCTCCGTCAGCTTGAAAGGTTTTTGAGTAGGGTGATATTCAGTTCTACAATTAGCATGAGCTGCTTTATCCTTGTTAAAACCAACCTCATCACAGTCCCTACAATAAAAAACTCTCTCGGAGTAACCAGCTCCACCAGCAAGAGCAGAAATCTTAATAACATCCCTCGGCAAAGCGCCGCCTTCATGCGCCTTATATATAGTTATAGAATCGCCTTTGCTATAACGGCAATTTTTACTCTTCCGCACCTTGCCTGCGGCGTTCTTAAGAAAGCCATCCGTATAACTCTCACGGATATCATCAATTTGTAAAATTGGCTTGCGTCCTTTCCATAAGCATAGGATGCTTTCATAGCTCCGTTGCCAAAACTTACTGGTCGGCACGGTTTTATTAGTATAGTGCCAACTCAGCCATCTCTGCTGGGTTATAGGAAAATGCACGGCTAAATGAGCTAACACTTCAGGATAGCCATAAACATATATAGGAGCAGCTGGTTTAACTAGCCGGACACATTCTCTCAAATAAGATAAGCTCCAACTAACATACTCAGGCATCTCCCGGTTATCATGATTATTCCCAAAGTCCTTACCTATATTGTAGGGTGGATCAATTATAGCCATATCAAATAAATCATCCCCGTCAAAAGAATCAAGCATATCCATAACATCCATAGAATGGATAGTATTAGGGATTACCTGGAAATGCGGTTGGTGGCTTACTGCTAAACTTTGAGCTGCCTTCGTAGAGTTAATAGTTTAAGAGCACTTGTCCCACTCGTTTTGCTTCTGTCATTGAGATCATTATACTATTTTAAGAGATAATTGCTAAAAGCACTCATTAATCATTCAGAATTTTTTTTTTGAAAAGCTACCGAGAGCTATGAGGCGTTAGTTTTAGGTGCACCAGTTGTTAGTACCAGTTGTCTGACTGGACCTAAGGAAATCCTCACAGGGGAATTAGCTGAGTTTCTCTCACCGCTTGGAGATACCGAGGCAATGGCGAAAAATATTCGCAAGGTTATTGATCATCCACCGCGGCTAGGTTATGAACATATAGCTAAATTCCACAAGGACGTCAACTTCCAAAAATACTTGTCTTTGGTAGAGGGCAAATGATACTAAAAGATCAATGAATTACTTGCCTCAAACCACAATTATTGAAGATCTTAACTTTACACTTATTGAACTCTGACTAATAGATTTGGGGCTTAAGATTACCTTTTTTAATCTTAAACTTAGACAGTGGCTGTATAGGTTGCGGCATTAACTTACGAACTTATGACTCTTCGCGCATAACGGGACGAGATATTAAGATCTTTGTTTTGAGGAAAGAACCCCATAGATATCTTGCTTTATTGTATGGGTAGGATAGGAAATGATCTTTTAATGCCAGGTTCATATAGAACATGAATTTTATTTTTTTTAGCCCAGAATATTGCGATAATTTCTCAAGGTTAGATATAAGAGGTGTATTCATATTATTAGTTCTCCCTGACATTATATGTTGTTCTATGTCATTGTCATTCAAATAGGCATCAAGATGATTAACTAGAGAGGGAGATGTTCCATAGTATCTAAGATATTCTTTATTAGCATCTAAGAAATTGTCAAGGGGTAATATTGGTTGTTGCTCTATAACTTGCAGCAAGTGCTCTGCACCTTCCTTAGTTACAATATAGGCACAAGTTCCAGATGTCAGATGAGTTAGAGGAGCTAAGTGAATAGTTACCCCATCAAAAGTAACCTTTTCCCTATAGCGCAAACTTAAAGGATAGGTTTTTTTACCGATAAATGGTTCTCCCAATAAGCTAGCACTACGATGTCCAATATTCAATAGATCCCATCCTTGCGGTAAAGTTTGGAAATTATTGATTAATAGAGTGGATTCCTTTGTGAGGATAGCATCATCCTCCAATACTAATACTGCTGGAATTTTTTCTTCAACGATCTTCTTAAGTAAGAAATAATGAGAGAAGACACATCCCAACTCCCCTTGAGACAATTTCCTATTGCTCAAGTTAGTGCCTTTTTCTATCTGAAACTTAGAGAGGAAGTCCCGCGTAAGATCCTTGCCTCTGGATGCTTTGAAGAACTCTCCCTTGAGTTTATGCTGCATTAACTGCTTCTGCATAAATGCCTGCCGCTTAACTGCTTCTGGCAGGTTGATAATAAAAATTGGCAGTTGCTGAATAACTTGTTTCATAATGGATAATTGTTTAAATATTATATAATATTATGAAGAGAAAAAGAGTATGATTGCGGCTAATTGCTGAGAAGGTTTAGATTCCGATAGTTAATATTTATAAGAAGTAGTGTATAGAGTCAATAATAGTATAATATTGGATGATACAAGTATCAGTAATCTTACCAACTTATAATAGAGCAGCCACTTTGCCAAGGGCAATAGATTCTATGTTGGCACAAACACTCAAGGATATTGAGTTGATAATAGTGGATGATGGGTCTACTGATAATACCTATGATGTATTGAGTGAATATGCAAGTAAAGATAAGCGGATTAAAGTCATTCAGCAAAAAAATGGCGGTCCTGGTGTTGCCCGCAATACTGCTGTTGCTAATGCGTCGGGGAAGTATATTGCCTTTATGGATAGCGATGATGCTTGTGCGGTAAACCGATTAGAGTTGCAATTAGATTTCTTGAAGAAAAACCCGCAATACGCTGCATGTGCCTGTCTATATCTGCCTTCTATTGATAGTTATTATCCGGGGATAGTTGCCGATGCTAATTTTAGATCTACTAGGTATGACAGAAGTCCATTTAATATCAAGAAGCATTTTAGGGTTATGGGGCCTCATTCAATGATGACAAGAGAGAGCTTTATGAGAGTAGGCGGACACAGAACTCAAGACATAATTATTGGAGATCTGGATTTTACTCTACGCTATACTCATCACTATTCTTGGGCATTACTGCCGGATCTATATGTTTACTTTTATAATTATCCTTCAGCTACCAATAAAGGAGAAGTCAACAAGAACATATTAATCTACCCTAAGCGTCATTTGGTATGCTATGTTAGTGAGTGGTGCCGGATTAATGGCCACCCAGACCCAGTTGAACAAGATAAGCCGTTAGAAGAAATACTTTTATTAATAAAAAATATGTCCATAGGAGATAAAGTAACTTTATATAAGAGCTTGAGGGACTTTACAGGTTCAGTCGCAATATTGGGACAGATGTCAACCAAGCAAGCTAAGCAGTATTTGTTTTCTTTGATAAGTGGTAGTGATTTTGAGAGTCAGTGGATAGAAATCAGGTTTATTATTTCTTTACCCTTTAGCTACATCATCAAAGTATTAATGACTAGGTTAAAGAGATTGTTTTTATGGAAATAAAAGATACATCAATCTAGTAGTATCAATGCCTAAGCCCATAAATGCGCCAGCACCCTCAGAGCCTATGAAAACACTTAACAAGGAATCCATAGTAGTATCAGTGATCATGGCAACTTACAATAGATACGATCTCTTACCTCGTGCCATAGATTCTATTTTGGCTCAGACCCTCAAAAACTTTGAATTTATAATAATAGATGATGGCTCAACCGATGCTACCGCAAAGTTGCTACAAGAATATTCCACCAAGGACTCGCGCATAAAAATCATAACTCAGGAGAATCAGGGACTGGCTGCCTCACGCAACAATGGAGCGGCAAATGCTAAGGCAAAATATATTGCTTTCATAGATAGCGATGATGCTTGTGCGGTAAACCGATTAGAGTTGCAAGTAGGTTTCTTGGAACAAAACTATCAGTATCCGGCATGTTCTCTTGGGCAAAATCCATCAATAGATGATTATTATCCAGGAGTAGTTGCTGATACTAATTACACATATACCTGGTATAAAACAAGCCCTTTTCATACCAAGAAAGTATTTAGCATTTTGGGACCGAATTCAATGATGACAAAAGAGAGCTTTATAAGAGTAGGTGGAAACAGAACTCAACCCACAATTATTGAAGATCTTGACTTTACACTTAGGTATTCTAATCATTATGCCTGGGCACTAATTTATAATATGAACACTTATTTTTATACTTCCCCTTCAACTACCAATAAAGGATTAGTCAACGATAATGTATTAACCTTCCCTAAGCGTCACTTGGCATGCTATGTTAGTGAGTGGTGTCGGGTTAATGGTCACCCAGACCCAGTTGAACAGGGCAAGCCATTGGAGGAAATTATATCAATGGTTAGGGCTATGACTAGAGCAGAAAGATTAACTGTCTATATACATTTGAGATACTTCGCAAAAACTTTATCGCTTATTGAAGGAATGACTATGAAGCAAGCTAAGCGGTATTTGCTTTCTTTGATAACTAATAGTGATTTTGAGAGTCGGTGGATAGAAATCAGATTTGTTATTTCTTTACCCTTTAGCTACATCATCAAAGCATTAATGACTAGGTTAAAGAGATGGCTGTCTAGATTTCTGCATTAACTTATGAATTTATGACTCTTCTCGCATAATGGGACGAGACATTAAGATCTTTGTTTAATTATATTTTGCGCCTAAAAATAGATGTTAGTAAATTTCTATAATATGAAGGAGGTCTCTTAAAGAAAAGCACGAATAAAGTCCGTTTCATACGATGTATCCAGACCGGACTTATGCGTGTTATTATCCTGAAGATTTTTTCTAGAATACCCATGTCTTTACGAAAGGGAGGAATTACACCAATACCCTGAGGATATTTGATGTCGCCATCACCATGAAGATCTCCCTTATTCACACTTATTGGTTGATAAGCTATTTCTGGAAATAACGCCAAACGGGAAGGTATCGCAAGTTGATTAAATAATGAATCTATGGAAAGAATTAGATTGTTGAAATTCTTTAGCATAAACTTGCTGCCATTTCTGCTAATAATATAACAATGACTAGCAAAAATATTTGCGGCCACTGAACCTATATGGTAATCACATTTAATCTTTAATTTATCGGTTGGAATAACTAAACGCTCAGCCCGCATAAAACTTAAAGGGAATAGGTCTTTACCTATGTAAGGAGGAGGACCTCCTCCAACTATATATCCTAAACTTATAAGATCCCATCTTTTGGAGGCATTTAATACTCCCTTGAGAACTGGGACAAAATCTGGACTAAGAGAGGCATCATCCTCTAGGATCAAAGCATAAGAGTCCCCAGTTTCCAATAATTT
The DNA here is from genome assembly GCA_015163845.1 of Candidatus Portiera sp. GTDB lineage: Bacteria > Pseudomonadota > Gammaproteobacteria > CBDBNL01 > JAAOII01 > JAAOII01. The sequence continues at coordinate 1,633 of JAAOII010000123.1, read as the reverse complement.
TTGATAGCACCTCAAGTGGGACATTAAACATCCTGTTTCTCCGGGCGAGATTTCTTTTTTATATTTAGGTAGGTTATGCTCACCTATGAGTTTTATCTCCTCTGTATTTAATTGAATTCGCTCATCTGTAGCATCTAGAAGTTCATAAGCAAGCCCTAATGCATCAAGTTTCTTCTGCATAGAATTGCGTCTATCCTTTGCTCTTGCTAAGTTTATGCAATATACTTGCAGATTATTTAATTGTGGATTCATAATAACTATAATTTATTTTAACAAAAATTAGTTAATTAATGGAGATATACAGTTTATTCAATTCAATTATCAAGTTAAATTTAGAGGCCGGCTTTATTACCATAATCTGTATTCTAGAGAGTAACTTTTAATCCTGCATAATATCAGATATGATTGCTGGGCTATAATATGCTTATGGTACAATTTTCTGAATCTCTTACTAAAAGAATAATCATAAGTTTAAGCTCCCCTCTGGATAAAAGAGATGATACTTATATAGTAACGCCGCGTCGTCGCTTAGCACGTCAAATAAAGGAGGAGTTTAACAATTCAATGCAGGGCAAGTTGAGCTATAGCCCACAGATAATGACCTTAGGCGATTGGATTATTTTTCATGGGGAAGCATTACTGGCTAAAGAGCAAATATTGTTGATGGGATCTTTGCAAGCACAGCTTATATGGGGAGAGGCCTTAAGCAGAGTGAAAAAAGAAGACATATTGGAGGAATTGACGACCTGGGATATTGGACGAGAAGCGGGTGCTACAAATACTGCAGATGCTATGAGACAGAAGCTAATAGTTCAAGCCCAAGATGCTTGGCGTAAAATTCATCTTTATCAGTTGGAGCTAAATAGTAGAGTTTTCGCTAAGGATAAGATAACTCATTTTTTCTACGAGTGGTCTAATGCCTATCAAGAGATATGTGAGCAACGCAAACTATGTGATGAGTTTATGCTAACAGATAAATTATTGGCTGCCATTGCCACCAAAGAAGTTGGGATAAAGAGATCTTTATGGGTGGGATTCACTGATAACTATCCAGTATATGAGCGGCTATATGAACTAATAAGAAAGCAAGGCGGAGGGCTAATTGACAAGGTGGATGCCTTCAGGATAAAGAGTGAGAGTGAAGGCAAGGTTCAAGTCCCCCAACTGATGATGGAGGAATATGAAAATGATCAAGATGAGTTGCTTGATCTGGCACAGAAAGTCAAATTGTTTGCTCAAGAGAATCCAGAGAGTCAAGTAGGGGTGGTGATCCCAGGATTAGAGAAAAACTGGCATAAGGTGCGACAATCATTCGCCCATGCTTTACTTGAAGAACGTGATACCTCCAACTACTCTGCTGAAGAATTGTTGGACGAGCTTGACTTGCCTTTTGATATGTCTTGGGGAGAAGAATTGCAGGAGTTTCCGCTTATAGGTTCGCTCTTGGACTTATTACGATTGAACCAAGAAAGAACATCTCCTGCCGAACTGTTAGATAGATTTAATTCTCCATATCTAGCTGGTCATAAGGAAGAAATAATAGCGAGAACACGGCTTAATTCTAAGCTGTGTCTGATGAGCGTAACTTATAGGGCAATTTCATTGGCGGATATTGCTGCCAAGTCACCTTTAT
>JAAOII010000006.1 GCA_015163845.1 Candidatus Portiera sp. | reverse complement strand
TTTATAGGTATTGCCCACTGTAACATTTGTATCTTCGTAGCTACTGCTTTCGTAGCTATTGCTGTCAGCAGGAACATTGGTGGCTATGACTGATCCATCATCACGAGTAAATTCATAGTGAGTGACATTAGTAGCTGCAGTCCATCGCAGAGTCACAGAATCTGGGCTGCGAGTGGCAGTTAGACCTACAGGCGGGAAAATAGACGGTGTATCGCCATCAACTAAAAATGCTGCAGGGACAGAACAACCTACTATATTACAGGCACTGACCGTGTAGTTGTAGATTCCATCTTGCTCCACATCTGTATCTTCATATCTAAGCTCCATTACATTGGATCCTTGGATAGTCCCGTTGCGGGTGATATTATAATAATCGGCTTCAGTTACATTATCCCATTGTAAAACAACTCTATCTGATAGACGAGTGGCGACTAGGTTCCTTGGCATATTTGGAACTTGATAATTAACTATTATGCTTGCTGCCTCAACCGCACAACCCACTTCATTACAAGCACTGACTTTATATTCATAGATATTACCCACTGTAACATTTGTATCTTCGTAGCTACTGCTTTCGTAGCTATTGCTGTCAGCAGAAACATTGGTGGCTAGGACTGATACATTGCGGGCGACTTGATAGAGAGTGATGCCAGAACCTTTAGGAGGAGCATCCCATTCTATAGTTATTGCATTTAGAGAGGCGGCGAAAGCGACAGTTAAGCCAGTTGCAATGTCCTCCTTATCCGGGACTAAGTAATCAACTCTTATGCTTGCTCTAGAGGAACAGTTGTCGTCACCCACACAAACCTGAGCACTGTAGATATATTCACTTCCCGCTATCGGAGTCGAATCTGTATAACTGGCTGTAGTGTTAGATATCTTGACGGCAAATCCCCCACTTCTACTGACTTGATATTGAGTTACATTAGTAGCCGCATCCCAGGTTATATTCACAGAATCTGAAGTGCGAGTGGCAGTTAGACCTGTAGGCGGGAAAATGGATGGAGTATTCTCATTAACCACAACCTCTGTGATGGCAGAACAACCCACACCATTACAGGCACTGACTGTGTAGTTATAGTTTAGCGATAAATTCACACTCTCATCTTCATATCTAATACTCGTTAATCTAGGGTCTTGGAATTTAGGGACTAGGACAGTCCCATTGCGGGTGATATTATAATAATCGGCACCACTAATAGGAGCCCATTGTAGAACAACTTTATCTTCGGCTACTAAACGAGTGGGAGCTACGAGTGGAAACTCTGGTTCGGCATACTCAACTCTCAGGGATCCTGGTCTAGAACAACCCAGGTTATTACAGGCATTGACTGAATAGGTATACCTTTGTCCTTTTGTCACATTGTTATTTACGTGTTTAGTGCCAGTTTCTGGCAGATCTTCTTGTCTTTCTTCTACTCCTCCTCTACGGCTGACATCATAGGAAGCGGCTCCAGGACTCCTACCCCAACTTAAAGTAATTTGTTTAGTTGGATCAGAACTCAATTTTGCCAATATATTTTGGGGAGTTGCTGGGATAGATGATGGCTCGCCGCTACCACCGCCACCTCCACCGCCACCGCTACCGCTACAAGCGGACAAAGCCGTGGTGATTAATAGCAAGATAAATAGGCGGGTGAATCTAGTCGGGGCTAAGCTCATTGCCATGCTAATTTCATGACTCGTCAGATGATCTCTCTGACATCCTGTCTTTTGATCTGTTTGATTGAAATTATCATCATCTTTGATGATGTTCTTCATCTTAGCAATTGCTAATATTAAGGTGCTGCTGGTTCTACTTTTCATAATGTGTGTCTCCGATTAGTATATCTATATGATTATAGCATTATACAATATTTTTGGCATTTTACAATATTTTTGGCATTTTACAATATTTTTGGCATTTTACAATATTTTTAGCATTATACAATATTTTTGCATTTCTTGCGTTTCTTGCGTTTCTAATCAAGAACTTTGATGCTGGGAACATTATATTATATAAGTATAAACCAGCAAATTAGTAATGGTAAAGAATAAGAGATTATCAAATTAATCATATATAGGACACTCCCAACAATTCAATTATTGGAAACTTCTTGCTTCAACGGGGTTGCCTCGCACCAATAATGAGTCCCACCATAAATATATGGGGGGAGCTTGGATGATGCGAGGTCTTATGGCCTCTCCCCAAAATATATAAATGGGGTTGTCCTCCAACCACTTATTCAGAATATTTTTTGCAGCATTGATGTCTCTGTCATGCTGAGTTGTGCATATAATACAACTCCATTGTCTATCACTCAACTTTAGTAGTTGATTCTTATGACCACAAACATTACAAAGTTTACTACTCGGATAGAACTTGTCTAGCTTATGCACTGCTGCACTTTTGTATTCCAACTTTTGTCTAATCTCACCCAGACAAGAATCTAGCAGAGAACGGTTAAGTCCTCTCTTGCGCTTGCCTTTACGGGTTAGGTTTTG
>JAAOII010000122.1 GCA_015163845.1 Candidatus Portiera sp. | reverse complement strand
TTGGTGTTTCTACTAGGTTTTTCTAACCCCATAAATTTTAAACTACCAGAAGGTATTACTGCTATAGTAGATGGGCAAACTAAGTTGACTATCAAAGGTATTGACAAACAAAAAGTCGGTCAAATCTCTGCTGAAATCCGCAACTTAAGGCGTCCAGATCCCTATAAAGGTAAGGGTGTAAGATATTCCGATGAAGTTATTATCCTCAAAGAAACTAAGAAAAAATAATGATTAATAAAAGAGATCAAAGATTAAGAAGAGCGAAACGCACCAGAATGAAGTTGCGCGAGTTAAGAATGCCTCGGTTGAGCGTTTTCCGCTCGTCCTCTCATATATATGCTCAAGTAATTTCAGAGGATGGTTCTAAGATAATTTGTTCATCCTCAACTGTGCTCAAAGAAATGCGAGCTAAGAAATTGAAAGGTAACATTAAGGGCGCAGAAGTAATTGGTAAGGACATAGCTGCCAAAGCAAAGCAGAACAAGATTGACCAAGTTGGGTTTGACCGCTCTGGGTTTAAGTTCCATGGCTGTGTTAAAGCATTGGCTGATGCTGCTAGAAAAGAAGGATTAAAACTTTAATATATTAGATATTTTATGAACGACAAGAATAAACCAGATTTGAATCAAGAGAGTATATCAGCTCTGCGCGAAAAACAGGTACAAATATCCAGAGTCGCTAAAGTTGTAAAAGGTGGACGAATATTCCGCTTTAGTGCTTTGACAGTTGTTGGTGATGGAGAAGGCAAAGTTGGTTACGGACGTGGTAAAGTTCGTGAAGTTCCTTTGGCGATGAAAAAATCATTGGAAGCAGCTAAGAAAAACATGATAGATGTAAAACTCAATCGACGTAATAAAACCTTGCAGTATCCTATCACTTCTAGTCATGGTGCTTCAACTGTTCATATGCGTCCAGCAGCAGAAGGTACTGGGGTAATTGCTGGAGGTGCTATGCGAGCTGTATTAGAACTTGCTGGAGTCCGCAATGTTTTGGCTAAAGGTTATGGTTCAACGAATCCTGCTAACATCGTGAGAGCGACATTTAAAGGACTTAAGGAAATGAAATCCCCCAATTATGTGGCACGTAAAAGAGGGAAAACAATTAAGGAGATACAAGCAAATGCCCCAAGAAGGTAGTAAAACAGTCAAGGTTACCCTTAAGCGGTCCCCTATAGGAAGATTACCTAACCATAGGAAATCTGTGCATGGACTTGGTTTAAGAAAAATAGGTCAGCAGGTTGAGTTGGAAGATACTCCTTCTGTAAGAGGCATGATTAATAAAGTTAGTTATATGTTAGAGGTAAGTGAATAATATGTTCTTAAATAGTTTAAGTCCAGGATCCCGTTCAAAGTCCATGAGAGTTGGACGCGGCATAGGTAGTGGTAAAGGTAAAACTAGTGGTCGCGGTCACAAAGGACAAAAGAGTCGTGGCGGTGGCGGTGGTATAAGAAAAGGATTTGAAGGTGGGCAAATGCCTCTACAAAGACGTTTACCAAAGTTTGGTTTTACTTCCAGAATTAGTGGTTTCAGTGCTTCGGTTCGTTTGAGCGAGTTAAATAATCTCAAAGAAGATATAATATCTATAGAGACCCTTAAAGATGCTGGGATAATTAACAAGCATATTCGCCAAGTAAAGGTTTTTCTATCTGGTTCTCTTGATAAAGCAGTTAAGTTAGAAGGATTAACCGTAAGCGCAGGAGCAGCTAAAGCTATCAATGATAAGGGTGGGTCAATTAAAGATGTCCCATCAAAAGCACCAAGTAAAGCCGCTAAGAAGCCAGCGAAGAGTGCTACTAAACTAGCCGCCAAGACAGAATATAAAAGCGAAGATAAGCAAGAAGTGAAGAGCGAAGATAAGCAAGAAGTGAAGGATAAAGATAAGCAAGAAGTGAAGGATAAAGATAAGAAAGAAGCGAAGAGCGAAGATAAGAAAGAATCTAATATGACGGTTAAGGAAGCTAAACCAGTAGAAGAAACACAGGGAGCTAAGGAAGCTAAAGCAACCCCCGATTCTGATAAAAAAGATATTTCAGATGATAAGGATAAAGAATAACTAGATAGATATTTAATATGGCAGAGAATAAAGTAGCAGCTAAAAGACCAGTTCCCAATACCAGTTCCATGGGTGACCTATGGGCTCGGCTGGGGTTTGTCTTATTTGCCTTGTTGATTTATCGTTTAGGAGCTCATATACCTTTACCTGGTATTAACCCTGTTAGGTTAGAAGAGATTTTCACTCTTAATCAAGGAACTGTCCTGAGCTTGTTTAATGTTTTTTCTGGTGGAGCTCTTGAAAGAATGAGTATTTTCGCTCTCGGAATCATGCCTTATATTTCGGCATCTATTATCGTTCAACTTATGTCGGCTGTAGTTCCTTCAGTTGAACAGCTACGTAAGGAAGGTGAAAGTGGCAGACGTAAAATCAATCAATACACTAGGTATTTGACAGTATTTATTTCAACTTTGCAGGGATTCGGTATTGCAGCAGCCCTAGCAAGCCAACAGATTGCATTCAACCCAGATATAAATTTCTACTTTGTTTCAACAGTCAGTTTTGTTACGGGTTCTGTATTCCTTATGTGGCTTGGAGAACAGGTTACTGAAAAAGGAATTGGTAATGGGATTTCTCTTTTGATTTTTGCCAGTATTGTCTCTGGAATTCCTCCTTTAGTTGGACAAGCAGCCACTCTATTGAGAGAGGGCGATTTAAGTTTAATAATAGGTCTGATATTTCTTTTGTTTGTGTTGGGCACAGTAATATTCGTTATTTTCATAGAAAGAGGGCAAAGAAGAATAACTATCAACTATGCCAATAGAATGACTCAAGGTGGGATGTATGCCCGGCAAACTTCACATTTACCACTTAAGATTAACATGGCGGGTGTTATACCAGCAATATTTGCCTCTAGCTTATTGTTGTTTCCTGCCTCCATGGGGCAATGGTTTGGTTCAGGAAGTGCTGGATCATATGGAGGAACCACAAATCAGATTGACACCACAGCTCCTGCTAGTGATAGTATTGGTGGCGGTTTATTTGATTCTTGGTATGATTTATTATTAATTTTGGGACCGGGTCAGCCCTTATATAACTTCCTGTATGCTGCGGCTGTAATATTCTTCTGCTTCTTCTATACTGCTCTAGTGTTTAATCCTAAAGATGTAGCAAGTAATTTGCAAAGATCAGGTGCTCTAATTCCTGGTATACGTCCAGGCCCTCAGACCGCTAATTACATTGACAATGTACTTACCCGTCTGACTCTATTTGGTAGTTTGTATATTACGGCAGTGTCTCTATTACCGCAGATGATTTTAGTTGGAATGAATGTTCCTTTCTTTTTTGCAGGAACATCTATCCTCATAGTTGTAGTTGTTATGATGGACTTTTTAGCACAGGTTCAATCTCATATAATGTCTTCTCAGTATGGTTCTGTTCTGCAAAAAGCAAACTTAACTGGTTCGGCAACTAGGAAAAATAGAAGCACAAGGTAAACTATAAAGAATTATGAAAGTAAGATCAAGTATTAAAAAGATAAGTCGTGACTGTAAAATAGTAAGACGCAAGGGAGTCCTGCGGGTTATTAATAAGAAACAGCCAAGATTTAAACAGAGGCAAGGTTAGAATGGCTCGTATAGCAGGAGTAAATATTCCAGATAATAAGCATACGGTTATATCCTTAACCTATATTTTTGGCATTGGGAATTCTCAATCTAAAAAGATATGTAATGATTGTGATGTTGAACCACATAAGATTCTGAGCAAGTTAAGTGATGATGAGCTAGGAAGATTACGTGATGAAATACGCAGATACAATGTAGAAGGTGACTTGAGAAGACAAGTCGCTATGAATATTAAACGTTTAATAGACATGGGTGTTTACCGTGGCTTGCGACATAGGTTTAATTTGCCAGTAAGAGGGCAAAGAACTAAAACCAATGCACGCACTCGCAAAGGACCGACAAGACAAATGAGGAAATAGGAATAATTATGGCAGAAACAAGTAAAAAAGGCAAGAAAGTCAAAAAAGTTGTAACAGAAGGTATAGTAAATATCTATACTTCGTTCAATAATACAATCATAACGGTTGCTGACACTCAAGGGAACACTATCAGTTGGGCTACAGCTGGTGGTTCTGGTTTCCGCGGTGCCCGTAAAAGTACTCCTTATGCAGCACAAGTTGCCTGCGAGAAGGCGATTAAGGCAGCTCAAGATATGGGCTTACAAAGAGTTAAAGTTATGGTCAAAGGACCTGGACCTGGAAGAGATTCCTCAATGAGAGTTATTAATAATATGGGAGTTACTATAACGGAGATAACTGATGTTACCCCCTTACCACATAATGGCTGCAGGCCTTCCAAAGCGAGGAGAGTATAAATGGCAAGATATTTAGGACCTAAGTGCAAACTATCTCGTCGCGAGATGGTGGACTTGGAGCATAAAAACTCATTAAGATCAATAGAATCTAAGTGCAAATTTGATAAAATACCTGGACAGAAACAAACCAGACCTGGCCGCAAGTCAGATTATTATTTTCAATTGCGTGAGAAGCAAAAAGTCAAGAGAATGTATTGTCTTTTAGAAAAGCAATTCCACAATTATTATAAAGAGGCGCAGAGACGCAAAGGTGCGACTGGGTTAAACTTGCTATGGCTCTTAGAGAGTCGTTTAGACAATGTAATTTACCGTATGGGGCTTGCCTCGACGCGTAATGAAGCACGTCAGCTGGTTAGCCACAAAGCGATCAGAGTGAATTCAAAAGTAGTTAATATTCCATCCTATGAGGTGCGCCCTGGCGACACCATAGATTTGAGCGATAAAGCCAAATCTCAGGAGAGAATATCTCTTGCACTAGAAATTGCAAAGAAGAACAGGGAAGATATACCCTGGATACATATGAATGCCGAAGACAAGCAAGGCGTGTTTTCGTCCTTGCCTCAACGCGATAATTTATCGCAAACTATTAATGAAAACTTAATAGTAGAACTTTATTCCAAGTAGTTTATAGATCAAAATATGCAAAACTCACCCACAACATTTTTAATACCACATGAGATAGATGTGGAAATTCTCGGTAAAACCACCGGAGGTAAAGTTAGCTCAGCTAAAATTGCCTTATCTCCTATGGAGAGGGGCTTCGGCTATACGCTTGGCAATGCCTTGCGTCGCGTCTTACTTTCATCCATGGCCGGAGTCGCCATAGTTGAGGTTCAAATTAAGGGCGTCCGTCATGAATATGATACTATTGAAGGTATGGAAACAGATGTCTTAAATTTGTTACTCAATCTGAAAGGTGTATCACTTATTCTATATGAGTCAAATTTTGCTGAGATAACTTTGAACAAACAAGGTGGTGGAGATGTTACTGCTGCGGACTTAGTTTTGCCAGCAAACATGGAAATAGCTAACCCTGATCACTTCTTAACTAAACTAAATAATCGCGGTAGCTTGGATATGAAAATTAAAGCAAGACGTGGTTGCGGTTACGAGTCAGTTGAGCAAAGATTTGCCAATGAAGATAAGAACTTTGAAAAGACGACTAATACTATATATATGGATGCGAGCTACTCACCAGTCAAGAGAGTAATATATCAAGTTGAGAGAACTAGAGTTGAGCAACAAACAAATCTAGATAAGCTAATAATAGAGTTAGAGACAGATGGGACATTGGACCCGACTGCCGCTATCAGACGTGCTACAACTTTAATATGTAAGCAGCTAGAACCCTTTGCGGATTTAGAAAGCAAAGAAATCATTAGTATGAAGGCAGATAGTGATCAAGTTGACGGCGTTTTCCTAAAATCTGTAATTGAATTGAACTTATCAGCCCGTTCGGCAAATTGTCTAAATCG